>NZ_MAIS01000048.1:0-45699 GCF_001680695.1 Paenibacillus sp. KS1
GCTGAAAACCGGCCTTTTTGAACACGCACTTATAAAAAAAATGGAATGGGCAGCCGGGTGATTCCTTCTTCACTCGGCTTCTAAGCCTCTTCCTGTTCTACACACTTTGCCGATAAATCGCATTCTGCTGTAAATGTTCCAAAATGACACCGACCACCCGATCCTGTTCGGCACTCGTCAGATTCGAGCCGGATGGCAAGCATAGCCCTTGTGCAAACAATTGCTCGGACACACTAAGATGCGACTCGTGAGGGAAATATAAGCTGGAGTGGAACATCGGCTGCAGATGCATCGGCTTCCATACGAGACGCGACTCGATGCCGTTCTGCTGCAGAGCAGTTTTGATCGAGAGCGGATACGTCCCCGTACGCTTGCAGTCAACCAAGATAACCGTAAGCCAGCAAGTCGATCTTCCGTAGGTAGGTTCTGATATCAGTCGAATACCATCATAAGCTTCCAATACACTCCGATACCGCTGATATACAGCCCTCCTTGCGGCAATTCGCCCTTCAATCACGGTGAGCTGACCACGTCCAATTCCTGCCAGTACATTGCTCATCCGGTAATTGTACCCCATCTCATAATGCTCATAGTACGGCAGATCTTCTTTAGCCTGAGTCGCCCAATGTCTGGCCTTTCTAAGTGCCACGGGGTCGCTGCTCACCAGCATTCCCCCTCCGGATGTAGTAATGAGCTTATTGCCGTTGAACGAATATATGCCGAAATGACCGATTGTCCCACAATGTCTGCCACGATAGGTCGTACCCAGTGACTCTGCTGCATCTTCCACCACAATAATGCCATAACGATTGCAGATAGCCATAATTGCATCCATATCTGCGCTCTGCCCATAGAGATGAACAATGACAGCAGCTTTCGGCGTCTTCCCCTCCTGCGCAAGCTGCTCACATGCCCGCTCCAGCGCCTCAGGCGACATATTCCAAGAATTCGGCTCCGAATCAACGAATACAGGAATCCCGTTCAAGTACAGGATAGGATTCACACTAGCTATAAAGGTAAACGTGGAACATAGCACATAATCGCCCGCTTCTACCCCGGCCAGCCGTAAAGCCAAATGGATGGCCGCCGTCCCTGAGCTTAGCGCAACTGCTCCTTGCGCCCCTACATAATGGGCCACTTCTTCTTCAAATGCCTGAATATGCGGACCGACAGAGGACAGCCAATTGCTAGCAAATGCCTCATCGATTTTAATCCGTTCTTCACCTCCCATATGCGGAGGAGACAGATATATATAAGGCTTAGACATACTGGGTCACCTCTGCTGAGTCAATCCCAACCGCCATAAGTGAAGGGTCGCGATAAAATGGGAAATACTCGCTCTCCGAAATACCATTAAATTTGCTTTTCAATAATTTATATAGGTAGGGATCTCGTACTTTCCTTCCGACATAGAAGTCCAATGGTTCATGATTATTGAACCCCTTCTTGAAGCGATACAAGGAATCATTGCCCGTATAACCGCCGCCTAAATGAATCTTCTTAAATCCTCGTTCCTTGAAGTGCTGTATGGCGAAATACAGCAAAAAGTTATTGGGCGCGCAAGAAAAATATCGCTCATTGGAGGCGAGCAGATGATAGTGCACATGTTCACCTTCATGCAAAAATATCGATGCACAAACCAACTCGTCTTCCGCGTATATTCCCAGCATGGTGAGCTGATCGGATAGGCGAGCCAGCATGTCATAAAAGTATTGTTCAGTAAAGTAATAGCTGGCCTGAGCCTTAACACGATCCATCGTGTGATAATACATATCAATGAAAGATTGCAGCCGTTCTAACGTCATCGTTTCCTGCCGTCCAAAAAGTCCAGATTTCAAAGATACACGAATTCGATTCCGGTTCTTGGAGCTGAACTTGGCGAAAATATCGTCTACCGCCGGCTCTAAATCTACACTGATCGTATTGCGCACGAAGCACGGATCCACATCCATGTAATCCTGATGATTGCGATAAAGAGGATGAAATCTGACAAACTCCGTTATAATTTTTTGATCCTTACAATAGTTGGAGAAGGCTTGCTGAAATCGCCCAAGCAATCCATTACGATCTTGATCATGTGAAGAAGTGCATATAGGTCCTCCATAACCGTATGGGGTAATGATGTCGTACATTTCCGGAGCGTCTTCCCATAAGCGCTTAATATGCGGTAGTGTATTGACTTGCCTGAGAACAAATGGATACATGACAGTTCCGGTATCTTCTTTGTAAATAAATAGACGTGCCGATTCTTCCTGTCCGCTCTCGTATAAGGAGCAATAGCCTGATAACCAATATATGTCCGGATCTACTATACTCTTGGCAAGTTCATCCCATTGCTTCCACTCGTCAGGCGACAGTATTTGAACATTACCCAATTGGACACCCTCCTTGAATGACGAACGAATGATAGTAATTCGCATATGGCTTCCAGAACGAATTGCGAATATTGGAATTATGCCACAATAAAACGAACTGTCCGCGATATCGATGCACGACTCCTAGAAGGTTATTCATCTGCTCAAACATCTGAGCGGGTTCAAGTCCTTGATAACCGCCAAGGCTAACCTCCATTGCGGTTAGAGGGAGCTCTAGTAGAGATAAAGGCTGTCTGGCATGAATATCAAAGACACGGTATGAATGGCAGATTCCGCTGCGAAACCCGATTTCATCGGCATACCCAATCGTACTGTCTATCTTCATCCCGGCTCGCTCCCATATGCCCCATGTATCCGGAACACGGAAGCGCAAATAATGATGCCTTCCCTCTGTCACCACGCATCCCGCCGCCTCTTGAATCCGCTCCTTCTCTTGCAAGAACAACTCTTCATTGCAGTATGCATCATAGCTGGGGTGGAATCCGACGATATGACCGCGCTCACGTACGCGCTTGAGCACCGAACGAGCGAGTTCTCCCCGGACGTCATATCGATTGTCGTAAGAGGTCGTGCCCCCCGCCATAAAATAGAACCTGGATTGAACTCCTGCCTGCTCAGACAGATCCATCAGCCAATCGAATGTATCGTATGGATCGGCACATCTACCTGATTTTACTTGTATGTATTCCTGTATGCTTCTAATGGGAGCCAATGGGTTGAAGTTGGCCAAGCCTCTTGCCATACTCCGAATAAGACGCTTCGTACCATCCCAATACCGCAGATCATCCACATCATGCGTCACAATCAATTCAAAGGAACGATTTGTTCGTTCTGTCTCTAGCCCTACTTCAATGAGCATATTCCAGAGCATCTCCGCCATCTCGTTCACAACAGGACGCTGCCAGAAGCGGCTTCGAACAGCTAAACTGCTGGATGAGGGGAACCGTTCATGACGGTCTCTTATGTTCGCGCACTCTTCCCATCGAGTGAGCATAAAAAAGCAAGCAGCAAGCAGATCCGCTTCGCAATACAAGTCCCCTCCATCCACTCGCCATTCCCCTCTCCCGAACCATATGGGCATATCCCCTTCGGGAGCAAATCTGGAGTTGGCATAGGACACACGTAGTTGGTTCGTATCCGCGGACAGGTAAGACAGTCCATCCTCATATTGAGCAAAGAATGCATCTCTGATATACAGGCTGCTCCCGTTCGACAGTGCGAACCGGATATAGGGAGACCGATCCATATCATCGTCCACGACGAGCTGGTACGGTAATCCAAGCATATCGCCGATCAATTGTTGAATGATATATGTTCGTTCGGGCACGAACAATGCAGGTATTGTAATATTCATGGCCCTTAACCCTTTCCTGTCCTCATCTTGTCAAGACAATGGCTTCACCATGCGAAACGCTACAGCCAACTGCTCCATGCCGGAGTGAGGCGGCTCTTCCCCTCCGTCTGACACAAGCACCCTTCGATGCGGGGCAAGACGTGCAAGCAGAGCAAGCACATCCTTATTCATAGCAGCCTTCAAGCGAATTCGGAAAAAGTTCTCCTTCATAAGCACAATTCGTTCTTCTTGACGATCGAAGCTCACGCGGAAGAATCCATAGCCATACACTTCGAGGCTGGCTACTGCTTGCGGCCAGTCCTGAACCATATAATTCAAGCTGGTCTCTCCCGCTTCTACGTCCTTCCATTGATGCAGCGGAGCACTTGCATACCAATAATAAGCATGCTGGCGAACGAATCCGTTCCGCTCATATAGCCGAATGGCAGATTCGTTCGTGTCGAATGCATCAAGCTGCACGGAAGAGAAGCCCTCCTTCGCGGCGTGAATGCTTGCCTGCCGAATCACATGGGAACCGATGCCCCTTCCTCTGAACGGAGCAGATACATAGAAATTGTTCAGAAATAAGATGTCATCGATCAGTCTCCATTCCGCGAAGCCAATCAGAGAATCCACATTCCTATACATCCCTATAAAATGCGAAGTGAAACGAGATGGCGGGATAGCAAGCGAAGCACGCAAGAAATCAGCATATCCATGAGCTGAAAAAAGCGTCGCTTCATAGAGTTCCGCAGGCATCCATGTCTCGCTCATGCGGGAAATTTCCTCATAATGTGCCGGTTCCAGCGTTCGGACATGAACAGATTCGCCTCGTGACTCGATGCAGCAGTCAGGAAATAATCGTTTCCACATGTCCCCGTCACCCCTCGCGGCTGTGATATCGTTCCTTATCGAGATCAGATGCCCCACGACTTCCGGGAAGTGCAACTCCCTCCCGCTTGACCACAGTAATGATTGTTAAGAACAAAATTTTGATATCCAGCCAGAAGGACCAGTTCTCCACATATTGGACGTCAAGCTCCAAACGTTCATTCCAGGATAGATGGTTCCTTCCCTTCACTTGGGCTAATCCAGTAATGCCCGGACGAACATGGAATCGTTTTTGTTCCCGCTTCGTGAAGTACGGCAAGTGCTTCACGAGCAAAGGCCGTGGCCCAACCAGACTCATGTCTCCGCGCAACACGTTCCACAATTGGGGCAGCCCATCCAAGCTCGTTGAGCGCAGGAACGTACCAAAAGGGGTAATGCGGTGGGCATCTGGAAGCAGTTGCCCTGCACTGTCTCTGGCGTCTGACATCGTGCGAAATTTATAAACCTGGAATACGCGCTTATCCTTGCCCGGCCTCTCCTGCTTGAAAATGGCTGGCGAACCTAATGCAACGCGAACGCAAATATAGGTAATAAGGAGAATCGGGCTGATTACGAGCAGTAAAATGGACGAAACTGCAATATCGAATATACGCTTCATTACTGATGCTGCAGCAATTGTCCCTCGGCCACTTGACGGAGAACACGTGCAGGAATCCCCATGACCAATTGCTGTCCTTCCACATCTTTAGTAACAACACTTCCAGCCGCGACAACGGCTTCTTCTTCAATGACAACCCCCGGCAGCGTTACGACTCCAGCCCCAAGACGTCCGCCCTTCTTCACAGTTATTCCCTTCATCCACTTAAATCGTTCCTTCGTCCGGCCAATGAAATTGTCATTGCTCGTGATAACACCCGGCGCTACAAATACATCATCACCAATGGTGGAATAAGCCGTAATGTAACAATTCGTTTCCAACTTGCAGCGTGCGCCTACCGTACAATCGTTCTCTACCGAAGCTCCGCGTCCGATAATCGTACCAGCACCTACACGTACACGTTCACGCACAGTAGCTAGGTCGGCGACGAATACATCCTGCTCCAGAACAGCACCCGCATATACGATGCTAGCTGTTCCAATCGTGCAGCCTTCCTCGATGATGCACGGATCCTGGCTTCCTCTATCTTGAAGCACAGATCGTTTCGCACGAAATGGCTGCTTGCCGATGACGGCTTGATCCATAATCGTTACCCCATCGCACACAACCGTCTTCTCTTCGATGATGACATGACGGCCGATAACCGCTCCCTTGCCAATGACCGCACCTGCTCCAATGATGCTCCCATCACCAATGCAGACTCCATCTTCGATTGCACTCCATCACCAATTACACAGAAATATCCCAGCCTCACCTGTTCCCCCATTCGAATATCCTGTCCCAACACTTGCAATTCTGCTGCTGCTCGCTTGTCATCATTTATCCCCATCTTCGAATCATCCCTTCTACACATCGTAGGACGCAGCCGTATTCCGCTTGCTAACTCGCTTCTCGTTACGCCCAACGTCCTCCGCTATTGCCGCGGAAAGCTTATAGGACATGCGTTCCCAATCATGCTCTCGTTCCACATAATCTCTTGCTCTGCGGCCCATTTCCTCCCGATCCTTCAACTGCCTCGCCAGTTTGGACAGAGCTTCGCTTAATTCCTCCGGATCTTGCAGGACAAGACCGATTTGTTCCTTTGCAATGACCGAATCGTCAATCTTGCCAACGAGAAGAGTCGGCAATGAAGA
The DNA here is from genome assembly GCF_001680695.1 of Paenibacillus sp. KS1. NCBI lineage: Bacteria > Bacillati > Bacillota > Bacilli > Caryophanales > Paenibacillaceae > Paenibacillus > Paenibacillus sp. KS1. The sequence continues at coordinate 6,331 of NZ_MAIS01000048.1, forward strand.
GGCCATATAGTCGTACATTTTGTTGAAGCTCATGCCCCATTTGTATACAGAAGCATCTCGCAGCGCAATTAACCCTACATGAGCCAGCGCCAAAAGTGTGGGCACAGCCTCCTTCTTCACGAGTGGGAGGAAGGCTACATTAGTCAATCCCGCTTGTTCCGCCTGCTTCACTAGAGCTTCCTTCTCCGGTCCGTCCCCAACAAAGACGAATTGAATATTACTGTCGGTTCCCTTACTAAGTGCTGCTGCTTCCAAAAGATGATGTATGCCGTCAGAAATACCGTGCGATCCGGTATAAATCGCAATGAACTTCCCTTGCCATTGTTCAAATTGGCGCTCCACCTCAGAAGGGAGTTCGGCCAGCGGAAGAGCGAAGCGCTCCATATCGACGCCATTAGGCAGAACCAGCACCTTCGATCCCAGCCCGCTCTGCTTCTCCACATAATCAGCAGCTTTATCGAACAGCACGATGATGCGGGACGCCTTCCGATATAGATGAGATTCCAGCCAATAGAGTGCCTTGACGATCGGATGGTTCGGCGACATCTTGCCGAAGTCTATGAGTGTCTGCGGCCATAAGTCTCGTTCCTCGAAGTAGAATACCGCATTATGATGAGCAGCGAGGCGGGAACCGATCCATGCAGCCGCAGGATGCATAAGGGATCCGATGATGAGATCTGGGCTCTCTTTGCGCCGCCGCCCCTCCCAATAACAGCGCCATGTATAATCCAGCATATTCTTAATGCGCCGCCAATCATTGCGCCTATAAGCCGTTGTGCGGAGCCAGACGAACCGCACTCCATCATATGTCACTTCCCGAACCGCATTGCGCGAGCCTTCCAAATGATTAATCCAATTCTGATGCCCATAGGCGGAAGCAAATATCGTGACACTCGCTCCTTGCCTCACAAGCTGCTTCGCCAAATCAAAATGACGAGTCCCTCCGCCTGTGCCAGGGGCGACTCCGTAATGATTCACGATCCATATGTTCATTCCAGCTACACTCATACTGCCGCCTCCTTCCAATGCAAAGTTTCCACTTGCATCGCATAATCCAGCGAGCTTAACCCGCCCGTAAACCCTTCCTTGGCATGTCTTTGCGGATAAGAAAACGGTGTGAATTCGTGATATTCCACCCGGATTCCATATTTGTGAAATATGGATTCATCTAAATACTCCCTGCCGCTGGGACCTGATAAATAAACATCGCCGCCTGCCTCATGCACGAGCTGAGCAAGCAGCTCCGATTTACTCCCATCTGCCAACATGGAACTGGAACGGATGAGCGGAGTGCGAATGTCCAGCCAGTTCATGAGCAGCTCGATGCTCGGGATAGCAAAATCGACAAGACGCTCATATTTCGCACCGTAGAGATCGTGTAGTTCATTTTTCCGCTGAAGATACCCAGGGCATTTGCCATAGCTGGCTTCGAGCTGGCGCAAATGATCCGCCTGCCAGTCGCGGTTGTTCGCAATTCGCACATCGATCGTCCTCGTTCCGAACAAGCCTTCCTTCGCTACGGGAATAGTCAGCCATTTCGGCCCACCTTGCGTGTCGATCATTGTACGATTTTGATAGCCATTTTTCGTGAATTGAACGGTATCGAGCAAGATGAACAAATCCGAGCAGGCCATCTTATGAAAAAAACCAAGCCACGGCAGGACATTCGGCTGATGAATGCTGACAATCATATTCTCACCCTGAGGGGTTCAAAGGCTTCGGCATATTCTTCACCGATTTGAACGCCTCGAATTTTGGCCAATCCAAATACCATCTCTCTCGTAAAATAACTCCGGTTCAGATGCAGCTGAGAACGATATTGCTGCAAAGCCTCCCATTTCCGCTCCATATATTTCCGGTCAAGCGGGGCAAATATTCGTGAATTGGTGCTCAGTTGATTCCAAGGGAGCTCGTAACCGTAAAGGGATTGTTCCTTGAATGCACGCTGGCTCTCACTACAGATGACTTGATGATCTTGGTGTATATCGGACGAGGATGGCACTAGGACCAAATCCGGTTTCATGTCTCGCTTCATTCCAACGAGAACTTCCAGCAATTCTTGGCGATGGGTGGGAAATTGGCGGACAGGGAATCGATAGATGATGCGATTGTCATGTGGAATTTCCAATACGTCCATGGATGCATGAAATTCATGCGCCAGCGTGTCTTTGGCGAAATCGCCCGGCAGTGATTGCTCAGCTACCGAAAACGCCGCGACAACCACATTAGCTCCTGACTCGATCTGCTTCGCAATAAACGCGCCGCAGCCAAGTTCCGCATCATCCGTATGAGGAGCCAGCACCAAAATGTTACGAGCGCTAACTTGTGTTGGTAGTACCATGCTACTTTACAACCTTCCTTTCACGTTCCCTATTCATCGTGCCAAAGGCAGTTTGCTGTACTTCTTCCTTCCTGATGCGGCCCGTGACGTCGGCATAAACATGCAGCAGCTTTTCTTTTTCTACATTCCAATGATAGAGAGACTGAACTGCTTCTTGCCCGCGGCGCCCCATTTCTTCCGCTTCTTCATGATGCGTAATGAGCCAATCGATTCGTTTCGATATGCCTTCAAGATCGAAGGGGTCGACGCAAAATCCGCAGCCTGCTTGCTCAATAATCTGCCTCCACTTCGGGAAGTCAGAGGCGATGACGGGAATGCCCGCCGCCATATATTCGAACAGCTTGATCGGGAGCGCGTCTATGTAATTGATCGTCGGGTGCAAAATAACGAGCCCTGCTCTCGAACGAGCCATCGTTTCATATACCTGCTTGCGGTTCAACTGCCCGAGGTAATCAACTTTGGCCCAGCCGGAACGTCCCATAGCAACATGCTTCTCCTCGGCAGAAGCGAAGGAACCCGCCAGCAAAAGCTTTTTATCCGGTATTCCGAACTCCATGGCGCCAACTATCTGCTGAAGTCCACGAATATTCCCGATGGAGCCGACATAACAGACGGCGTCCTCCTTACCTGCATGTTGGGAAATGCCAACGAATTCCCCGGATTGTGGTGACTCGGCAGTTTGTACGAATTCGTCCAGAATTGGATAATTGCACACCGTCTCGGTGTAACACTTCGGATGTCTAGCGAACCGTTCCTCAATATGAGTCGTTGCCGTTACAATCGCATCGAAGCGAAGACTAGCCCAGAGCTCTATCCGCTCCACCAATCGAGATACGCCGCCTCTTAGCCACTTCGGAATCCACCCTTTGCTCAAAATCTGGCGCGGGACATCTTCATGCACATCGTATATGACTCTGTATCCCTTTTTCTTCAGCCATATCCCTATTGGAATCAATTCTGGATCATGAAAATGGTATATGTCTGCATCTATTTGCCTCGCCGCCTGATAGAGTCGCCATGTTGTCGTCCACATTCTCTCAGACCGAGAGCGTGGAATCGGCAGAGGGACAATGCGCACCCCTTCAATAACTTCCTCTCCATGGTGCGGTACAATGAACAGTGTGTTATATCCCGCCTTGGCCAGTGAGACGGCTTCTTTGTACGTTATGCGGGAATCGTTGGCATCGTGGGCCGTACTAAGCATGCATACCGTGAACAAATGATTACGCTCATGATGATCCACCACCAATCCGCTGCTGCCATATTTAACGGTGTGCAATAGAATGCTCCTCCTCTCGCGCTGCTAATAATCCTGCTTTAGTAATGACTGGAAGCAAGCCGATTACGGCAAAGAACGCTCGATTGTCGGGAATATCGCCACTGACCGTTACATTGAACAGCATGGCTATAAATATCATGACCAGCACGATCCAGCGCTCGGATTGAGCAGATTTCAAGATCAATATCGCATATCGAATCGTAATGCCAATCAGTAAAGCTAAGAGCAGCAAGCCAATACCTCCGAGTTCTACCATCACTTCGATGAACAGATTATGCGGATAATCGCGGAAATCGTCCATCTGAGACAGCACAGGCCATGATCCAATCCCATTGCCCCGCAATGGGGATCTCAGCCAGTAATCCCCCGCTTCGCCTGCATACGACACCCTTGCGGAGGCCGACCCCCCAATTCCATCACTTCCCGGCATCAGCAGAGATAGCCGAAGCAATGTCTGTGGTGGATTCGGGGATGCAGACCATATTACCGCTGTAGAGATCGCCCCCGCTATCATGGCAAGCAACAATAAGCTGTAACGCCTTACGTACATCCGATTGTGCTCCAATCGAATCGAATACAGCATCGGCAAGAGCAAGGACAGAAATGTTGCTAGCAGAGGACCTCTACCCCCGCCAACAAATAAGTGAAACATACAAATACCGAATGAGAACAATGAGAACAATTTATACAGGGCTTCTCTCTGTCCGAACAGAAGCTGCCACATGAATACAATTGCACCTAAGCTTGAAATTTGGCCTGCTCCTAAATACGTGCCACCCATAACATTGACAAATCCCTTCCCCCCGGACGCTGCGTAGGTGAGAATCCCTTCCCCTGCAATCCATAAGGAGAATATGCCGAGCGCCATTATGAATCGCTGCACCCGTTTCGGTTCCGAAGCAATGATCCATGAGCTGCCGATGATTGACCACAACACGAGTGTAAGCATCTTGGACACTTTATCTGTGGCATAGATCTGGCTTGGGGACCAGATTAGCGACAGCATCGCATAGGCTGCGAGCAGAAGATAAATGGCTGTCACCATGTAGCTGTCCCATAGAACGATGAACTTCCTCTTCATCAGTACATAAATCGATACCAGCACGCCGAGTCCCAACGTCAGCATCGTGATGTCCATCGGTATCCAACTGAATCTTGGATCAGATTTGAATACACCCGCGAACAGAAAGATTACAAATAACATTTCAAAGGAAAAAAGGGTGTGAAGGAGACTCTTCAGAAGGTGATCAATCCGAATTGCGCTGGCACGCCGATGGTGATTAAAGTCGATAATATTTGGCTGAACCATACTCGCCCTTAACCGCATTGCGCGTATCGTATACAACTTGGGATTGTTCACAGATGAACTGATAATCGAAAGCGGAATGATCGGTTGTAATGACCGTAATATCCGCTCCTCCCAGGAGCTCTCCCGTTAATTCCGCCGCTTCCATACACTGTCCTCGATGGATGCAGTGAACGACATGCGGATCGCTAAATACGACATCTGCCCCCTTCGACTTCAAGGCATCCATAATAGTAAGCACGGGAGATTCCCGCCAATCGTCTACATCCTTTTTGTAAGCCATGCCGAGCAAGACGATGCGTGAATTTTTTATTGTTTTCCCTTCTTCATTCAGGATCGAACCAATACGAGTCACTACATATTCCGGCATCGTACGGTTGATTTCACCAGCCGTTTCAATGAGCCGCATATGGCAATTGTATTCACGAGCTTTCCAGCTTAAATAGAACGGATCGATCGGAATGCAGTGCCCGCCGAGGCCAGGTCCCGGATAGAACGCCATAAACCCATATGGCTTCGTCTTCGCGGCATCAATGACTTCCCAAATGTTAATCCCCATTCGATTGCACAGAAGGGTCAGCTCATTTACAAGGGCGATATTGATGTTGCGGAACGTGTTCTCGAACACCTTCTCCATCTCCGCAACTGCGGGAGAACTTACTTCAACCACATCCCCTTCCAAAACAGACCGATAGAGCTGAGCAGCCACTCGGGTGCATGACGCTGATATACCGCCAACTACTTTTGGTGTGTTTTTTGTGTTATAGCTTTTGTTGCCTGGATCTACCCGCTCCGGAGAATACGCCAGGAAAAAGTCAACGCCACAGGTAAGGCCTGAAGATTCTAGAATGGGCTTCACCAACTCATCCGTCGTCCCGGGATACGTCGTACTTTCCAAGATCACTAGCATTCCGGGACGCAAATGCTTGGCAATTTCTTCTGTGGATTGCTTGACATAGCTCGTATCCGGTTGATGATAGCTGTCTAACGGAGTCGGCACGCAGATCGTTACGACATCCACTTCATTCATGAACGCAAAATCTGTAGTTGCCACTAATTTATTCGTCTGCACCATCATGCTCAATTCTTCGTCGACGACATCGCCGATATAGTTAATCCCTTGATTAATCAGGCTCACCTTCGTGTCCTGTACGTCGAACCCTATGACTTGGAAGCCGGATTTGGCCTTCTCCACCGCCAACGGCAGGCCCACGTATCCCAAGCCTACTACGCCGATCACTGCTGACTTATCAAGCAGCTTTTCCATTAGCACATCGGCCGCACTGATCGTTAAAGAGCTGGCAACTACACTCATTTATTTATCACGTCCTTTAAAAAACTGTGTCACGATATCTATAATGTATTGCTGATCCTGCTGAGTCAGTTCTGGGAACAACGGCAACGCCATACAGCGAACGGAGGCCTGTTCTGCATGCGGCAGGTCGCCTTCGCTATACTCAAGCGGGCGATATACCTCTTGAAGATGCAGCGGAACCGGATAATAAACACCGGAATCAATTCCCTGCTCCTTGAGGTGCGCCATTAACTGTTCACGCTGATCCGTCTCAATAATGTACAAATGATAAGCATGCTTTCCATAATCCAGCTCTGTTGGAAGTATAATAGGCAATTGTGACAGCCCTTCTTCGTACTGCTTCACCTTCTGCCGGCGCACGTCTGTCCATTCATTCAATCTGCGCAGTTTGACACGAAGCAAGCTCGCCTGAAGCTCATCCAGCCGGCTGTTATAGCCTACTCTCGCATGATAATATTTCGGATTCGATCCATGAACACGCAGCATGCGTATGGTACGGGCAAGTTCAGCGTCGTGCGTCACGACGATGCCGCCATCTCCGAATCCCCCTAAATTTTTGGTAGGGAAGAACGAAAAGCATCCCGCAGTGCCAAGACTTCCCGCCTGCTTCCCGTTATAATCGGCGCCCAGCGCCTGACAAGCATCTTCCACAACATGAAGTCCATGCCTCATGGCAATGTCATTCACGGCATCCATGTCTGCCATCTGTCCAAAAATATGTACCGGAATAATTGCTTTCGTGCGTGGCGTTATCGCTTTTTCGATACATTCCGTATCAATCAAATACGTATTGGGGCTCACATCGACAAACACAGGAGTTGCCCCAACGCGCGAGATCACTTCCGCACTGGCAAAGAAGGTAAAGGGAGAGGTAATTACCTCATCTCCAGGACCGACGCCGAGCGCATCTAAGGTCAGCATGAGCGCATCTGTTCCATTCGCTACTCCAACGGCATACGGAACATTCAAATATTGCGCCAACTCTTCTTCGAACGCTTGAACTTGCGGGCCGTTAATATAATGGCCGCTAGACAGCACTTCTTCTGCAGCCCTCAGCAGCTCTTCTGAAATCGACGCATAGGAAGCTTGCAAATCAATAAGAGGGATGCTGCGTTTTGTTTGCACGAGAATATTAGACAACCGAATCTCCACCTTCACCTATTAGTCCATTCATTCCGATTACAGGGAAATGAGCTGCTCTTCGCTGCTCCGTTGATTCACGCTTGCATCGTAGATTTCCAACACCATCTGCAGCGCTCTCTTGCCATCTTCGCCTGATACATGCGGATCACGATCATCGCGAATCGCTTCGACCATATCCCGAATCATGTGGGTATGTCCGGGCTCGCCAAAAGGATTTAAATGCGTATGCTCAACAAATGCCAACGCTTCTTGCTTATCAAGGGATGCAAAGTTCCAATATTTAATCCAGTGCGCGGTTGGACCGCCGATCACCGCTGAACCATGCTCGCCGAACAATGCAATCTCTTCCTCTAAGTTGTTCGGATAGACGGTCGAAGCAACTTCTACCGAGCCAAGTGCGCCATCGGCAAATTGCACTACAGCCAATGCCACGTCCTCCATTTCGATATTTCTCAGCCGCGTTGCCGACATGGCTCGCACTTTAACTGCTGGCCCCATCAGCCAAGCTAGCAAATCCATCGAATGGATGCCTTGATTCATCAGGACGCCGCCATCCATTGCTTTCGTTCCCCGCCAAGGAGATTGATTGTAATAGTCCTGGTTCCGATTCCAGCGAAGCTTGACGCTCGCATGGCTCAGCTTGCCGAATCTCCCCTCATCCAGCATTTTCTTCAATTGCACAATTGCCGGACGATAGCGGTTCGGATGTACGACCGCCAGCTTCACCTTATGCTTGCTGCATGCTGCTATCACCCGCTCTGCATCAAGAATCGTCAAGGCGAGCGGCTTCTCCACGACAACATGCTTGCCAGCCTGAGCCGCTTGAATGGCCATATCCGCATGCAGCCCGCTCGGCGTGCAAATAATGACCACATCTACACATGGATCCTGCAGCATGTCTCTATACTGCAAATACGCCGCAATCCCGTCCTCTGCCCACGGTCTCATCCGCTCCGCGTCCGAGTCGCACAACGCTTGCAGTACTGCTCCTTGTACGTTCTGAATAGCTTCCACATGCTTTGCTGCAATATGGCCGCATCCTACAATCCCGAATCGTATCATCGTGCCATCTTCACTCCTTCATCCGAACTCGAAATAGTTTCCATTAAAAAACGCTTCAAATGTAGGGGGTTATCAAGAAGAAGCTCATTGAGCTGCTTATTCCAGTGCTCGAATGCGCGCTCCTCTATCAGAAGCGGATTGCCGACAAAAATGCGCTGATGTTCCGTTCTCCGCAATCCCTCCTCCTCCGTTGACAATTCCTCATGCAGCTTTTCCCCAGGTCGTATTCCCGTTACTTCAATTTCAATATCTTTGTAAGGCTCAAAGCCGGACAAACGGATTAAATCTGTTGCTAAATCCAAAATTTTAACAGGCTTGCCCATATCCAAGATGAATACCTCTCCGCCAACGGCATAGGCTCCAGCTTGAATTACTAAGGCAACAGCTTCTGGAATCGTCATGAAAAAGCGCGTCATATCCGGGTGTGTGATCGTGATGGGCCCGCCCTGCTGGATCTGCTCCTTGAAGCGCGGAATTACGCTGCCGCGGCTGCCAAGCACATTGCCGAACCGAACCGAAGTAAAGTTCGTACTGCTGCGCTCGTTCAGATGCTGGATGACCATCTCAGCCATTCGCTTCGTTGCCCCCATGACACTCGAAGGATGCACAGCCTTATCTGAAGAAATAAGGACGAAACGCTCACTGCCAAATCGATGGGCACATTCCGCTACATTCCTCGTTCCGTGCACATTATTTCGAATAGCCTCGGAAGGGTTCAGCTCCATGAGCGGGACATGCTTATGCGCAGCCGCATGAAACACGACATTCGGAGCATATTCGTGGAACAGTTGTTCAAGTCTTGGCTTATTTTGAATATCCGCAATGATTGGCATAATTTCCAGCCCAGGATGAAGCCGGCGAAGCTCCGACTCAATGGCATAAATACTGTTCTCTCCATGACCAAGCAGGAGCAATAATTGCGGACTAAGGGCAGCGATCTGACGACATAACTCGGAGCCAATAGAACCCCCAGCCCCTGTAACAAGAACCGTTCTACCCCGAATATAATTGCAGTTGTCTTGCAAATGTAGACGAACAGGCTCTCTCCCAAGCAAATCCTCGACGTCTACATGACGAATATCGTTCACCGTGAGCTTGCCCTGCATCAGGTCATCCAGACTAGGCATCGTATAAATATTGCAGCCCGTTGTCTTGCAGCAATCGATAAATTCGGCAATTTGCTTGCGCGGCAAGGAAGGCAGGGCGATAATAATGTCCTGAATCTGATATTGCTGTACAGCTTGCATAATCGAATCACGGCCACCAACGACCGGAATGCCCACGATTTTTTTGTTCCACTTATTCGGATCATCGTCGATGAACGCTGCAGGCAGGGAGTCTGAATGCTCATTGTCCAATATCTTTTTGGCCACTAGCGACCCACAATCACCCGCTCCGATAATGAGAATGTGACGCTTCACCCGCTGATGGCTCACCGTACGTCTCTGCCTGTACCTTTGCAGCATTCGGATTCCTCCGACGGACAGAAGAACCGTCTCATAGGTCATGATCATAAACCCCCATGGCACCTCATTTCCCCATAGGAGAATAGATATCATCGAAGACATACCACAGCCAGCCGTAACGGCAGACGCAATTAACAACACATGTCTACTATCTGCATAACGCCATACTTGTTCATATAAATTGAACACCTGGAAGCCGATCAGACAGCAGACGATGGTAAGCACGCTGAACCCGAGCACGAACGAATTTCCAATCTGTCCTTCGTTAGCATGGATCGTAAGCAAATAGGACAGCCCGACACTTACAGCAATGCATCCTGCATCCAGAACTGCAAAACTCCCTTTCTTGAGCCACCACAATTTCAACTCCATCACTCCATTAGTTCAGTTGTCTCTATCCCGAGCAGCTATTTCATCGCAATTACCTGTGAATTCAACGAATTGCGCCGTTCGACTTGATTGAGTACAGTGCCGATAATCGTACCGTTCACGCACTCTATGGCCTCTTTCACTTTCATGAGCGTAGCAGCTTTTACTTTTCCAGATTTGACAACGATCAGTACCGCATCGCACAAACCTGACAATATTAGTCCATCCGTGACTTTCGTTATGGGGGGCGAATCGATAAGAATCAGATCGAATTGTTCTGCAAGATGACTTAAGAGGTATTCCATTTGAGAGCTGCCCAACAGCTCGGAAGGATCACTGTTCGTCGGATTCCCAGGGAGTATGAATAAATTAGGTATGGAGCTTTCTTGTATCATTTCTTCCGACCATTGCGCAGATTCCAAATAATCGCCTAATCCGCTGCGCTTCGAGAGGGAGAATACATGGTGAAGTGTTGGCAGGCGCAGATTCGCATCGATGATTACGACTTTCTTTCCTTCCAGCGCGAAGGCAATTCCCAAATTGCTAGCTACCGTCGTCTTGCCTTCCCCATGCACGGATGAGGTCACCAAAAGCGTTCGATCATTTCGCTTGGCTAGCATATAATTCAACTTCGTTCGCAATGCGCGGTACGTTTGGGAAATGTTAGACGTCTTCTTCATATGCACTAATAGCTGAATTTTACGTCGATATCGGAACATTCTTTTTATCACCCGCCAATTTGGTATTCGCTGTCTTTTGCGTCAACATATCTCCTCTTTTGCAAGGTTCGATGGACACGAGAGGTGAAAGTTCCAGTTCCCTCAGTCGTGCTTCATTTCGCACAACATCTCCCGTCATATCTTTCATGCTGACAAACAGCATGAGTAAAATAAAGCAAGCAGCCCCAACGATCACTGTGTTGCGCAATACATGGGATTCGACTTCTGGAATCATGCGCTGTTGGTGATTCGGGTCATCGAGAATGAGAATGTTGTCCATTTTGTAGATGAATGCTACTTGTCTTTTTAGCGTGCTTGTTACATCATTCATAATGTCAATCACTCTCGATTCTGAGACGTCTCGAACGGTTATAGACATTACTGGGGTTTGCTCCACCGTGCTTACCGATATGCGATCCGCGAGTTCACTGATTGACAGGCCCCAGCTTGGATTATCACGTATAACCGCCCCAAGAATAGTAGGTGTCTTAATTAATTCCTTAAAGGTGTTCATCAAGGATATATTCAAATTCATTCTTTCCATCGTCATTTCTGCATCTGAACCGCTATTACTCATAATCATCTTTACTGTAGAGCGATAGGTCGGTTTTTGAGTTACTTGCATGAACAATGCCGCAAGCAATGTTACAATAAGGGTAGTGATGATTAGAAACCATTTTCTACGGTTGATAACTTCAAGCAAGGTTAGAAGTTCGATGGTCGTTCACTCCTTTTTGATGGATTATAATGCTTCTCTACTTGAGGAAACGTAATCGATTTATCTTCAATTGACCATCATATGGGGGGGACACTATAATAGAAAAAGAGGTTCTAAAGTCATAGTTTTGATACATTTTGTAACCTTAAACTACTTTTAGATTAAGATACATTTTGTATCGTGTCAATTCATTTCTGTATAATTTATAATTTTTTTGCGACATATTGTTTCAAAAAGGGTGTATCGTCTTAGCAAGGGAGGAATTGTTGGCATGAGTACCGGAAATCGCATATCATATCTTCGAGATCAGAAGGGATGGACACAAGAGGGACTCGCTGAGCTGCTGGGTATTACCCGAGCCGCGCTTTCTCACTATGAAAAAAATCGCCGCAAGCCTGATTTTGAAACGTTGACCAAATTAGCGGATTTATTTGGAGTATCTATAGATTATTTGGTGGGACGCATCTCCAATCCAACAACAACCTTGACACATGAGGTTCGTGAGTTTGCAGACGCTTTGGAGTTGTCTGACGAAGACTTGATGAAGAGGTTCCGTCTTACGGTAGATGGACGTGAGCTGTCTGAGGACGAATCGCGACGCTTCATCGCATTTGTGCGTGCCGAGCGTTCCATGCAGCCAACTTCCAGAATTAAGAAATAACCATAAGAAAACAATACATCCTCCATTGATCAAATGGAGGATGCTCATCTACATACTATTCAATTGCAGGTATAGCCTCCGGTCGACGGTATACATCAGGCCATCGTTCAAGATCAATTTGCAATTGAGTCAAAATATCAAAAATATCTAGTTTAGTCTGTTTATTGTCTAGACTTGTTTCATTTTGACTTTTCAGATTATGATTCTCCCCTATTCCTCCCATAACCCGTACCTCACTTATCTTGTAATGACCACTGCTATAGCTCTTTATTTAGTTCCAAATTGCCATATTTCAATCTTTATTATAACCCATAAGATGCAGGTACACTGTCGTATCATGGGGAGAGGAGCGTACCTATTCAGTTCTACTTTTGTCGAATTTTATACGTATTCTTCAAAAATTACGAAGATGAAGGAAAAGAGCGCGGACGAACCGAGACTTTGCCTTGACGTTGAAGCCATGCATGAATGATAAAACTAATAATCGATAATACCGCAATCGCGATTGAGATGACTGCTACGCCAGCAAGGCCGCTATGATCATAAGTAACACCTAGCAAATATGGACCTATCATCCTTCCAATAGAGCTGATTCCTCCTGCAACCCCCATATAGAATGGAGCCTCTCGACCAGCCCGAGCGGATAGGAATGCTGGGACAGCCGGGGATACAAGCATTTCTCCTAGCGTTGCCAATGCCATTCCAAGCACGAAACCTGCATAGTTCGGCACGATCCAAATGACGAGATATGCCGCTCCATAAAAAATGCCGCTCCATGTCAGCTGATCCGTTACACGCTTCGCTACGGTTCGCTTCATCCATGTTGTAATCGGCTGAGCTGCAAAGATAAGTACGCCGTTCAATGTCCACAGCAGACTGTACATTGAAAGGACCATGCCCTGATCTGCAATATGCGGGGCAATCCCGCTTCCCCACAAGGAATTCGCCAGCCATATGAACATGGCCCCTAAGGACATGAACAAATATATGCGATAAGCGGCTAGCTTATTCCGTAGTGTCTGTTCCGGCAGCACTCCGGCTGAAGGCTGTTGTCTATCACCAGAATTTACTGCCGCTCCAGTACCTTGACTCTCAAGAGCTTGTCCGTAATTTGTCTCACTATTCTCTTGCACGGATCCCTCTTCCTGCATGCCTTGCAGGAAGCGATAGAAGAAGAAGGCAAACCCAGCTGAGGTGACTCCGTTCAGCATGAAGGTTAAATTAAACGAAATGTCTGCGAGCACACCGCTCAATGCTGTTCCCAGTGCGACCCCGATGTTGTTCGCCACATAGATCACATTGAATAATTCGTCCCGACGGTCAGACCAGCGAAAGCCAATAAAAGATTGAATCGCCGGCATCGATACGGAATTGGCTAGGCCAATCGCCCCCATCGTAATGATATATCCCCACCAGCTGGCATATGCCGTGAACACGAGCGAGAATTGCAGCACGGAGGTAATCGCCAGTGCCCATACAAGCAGGCGTCGCACTCCTACCCGATAATACAAACCCCCGCCAAGGAACTGTCCAAATACGCCGCCGAGCATTTGTATCAGAATGACGAATCCGGCATCAGCCAAGGAGCGATTTAATTGCGTGTGAACAAACAACGTCGTGAGCGGCCACATGAGAGCACCGCCTGTTGAATTAATCATGCTTGCCCAGATAAATACGTTCATCTCCCGCGTATAATTGCGGAACGCCCCCATCGGCGAAAACTTCATGGTATCACCAACGATTTCTAGTAGAAGTAGGTTGAAAAAAGCTATGACCTGCGCCCGGATAGTTCCGAACTGCAGGCCATAGCTATCATACCATAATTTAGTTTCCGCTAGCACGTGATAAATCGCGCATATTCGCTTCAAATGCGGCAAGCAGCGCCGCTTCACCGGTCATCCCCTGCGCCTCTACCTTCGCAATTTGCTCCATCATGCGCTTGTAATCCTTCGGAATGACACGGACGAATTGCTCGCTTGCTCCATTGTCCCATTGCTGCAAGATTCGTTCCCCAATGGTGCTGCCCGTTGCTTGCACATGACGCTCGATCATGCCTCGCACCTGCTGCTCTTCTTCCGCTCCTTCAAGCGGCTCCAACAGCACCATTTCTAGATTGCAGCGGTTCAAGAATGTACGATCCTCATCCCATACATATGCGATACCCCCGGACATACCTGCCGCGAAGTTGCGCCCCGTCTTGCCGAGCACGACGACACGGCCGCCAGTCATATATTCACAGCCATGATCGCCTACGCCTTCGACGACCACATGTACACCTGAATTGCGAACCGCGAAGCGTTCGCCAGCGATTCCGCGAATGTAGGCTTCACCGCTTGTAGCCCCGTAGAATGCCGTATTGCCGATAATGACATTGTCCTCGGCTGCAAAAGTAGCCTGCGGAGACGGCTTCACGATAATTTTACCGCCCGATAACCCCTTGCCGACATAGTCGTTGCTGTCGCCTTCAACCGTCAACGTCATGCCGCGTGGAACAAATGCGCCGAAGCTCTGTCCAGCAGACCCGATAAACGAGTAACGGATCGTATCCTCAGGCAGTCCTACCGCGCCGTATCTTCTCGTTACCTCGCTGCCCAATATTGTGCCCGTCGCACGATTCACATTGCATATCGGGAATGCCCCTTCCACTGGCATTCCTGATTCCAGCGCAGACTGCGCTTCGGGAACGAGCCTTGTCATATCGAGCGTCTCTTCCAAGCCATGGTTCTGTTCGCGTACTTGAATGCGCGAGGAACCTTCTGGCATCTCAGGCTGATACAGCACCGAGGACAAGTCGAGATGCTTCGCCTTCCAATGATCCAGCGCATCCTTCATGCCCAAGCATTCTGTACGCCCAATCATCTCATCCAGCGCTCGGAATCCAAGCTCAGCCATCCATTCGCGAAGCTCCTCTGCAATGAAGAGCATAAAGTTCACGACATGCTGCGGATCGCCTGTAAAGTTCTTGCGCAGCTCTGGATTTTGTGTCGCCACTCCAACAGGGCATGTGTCCAGCTGGCATACTCGCATCATAATACAGCCGACCGTAACAAGCGGTGCTGTGGAGAAGCCATATTCCTCAGCTCCCAGCAGGGCAGCGATAGCAAGGTCGCGTCCTGTCATCATCTTCCCGTCCGTCTCCAATACAATACGATCGCGCAAGTTGTTAAGGATCAAGGTCTGATGCGTCTCCGCCAATCCAAGCTCCCACGGCAAGCCTGCATGGCGGATCGAGCCCTGCGGTGAAGCGCCAGTGCCACCGTCATAGCCGCTGACGAGAATTACATCTGCACGCCCCTTGGCTACTCCGGCAGCAATCGTTCCAACACCGACTTCCGAGACGAGCTTCACATTGATGCGCGCCTGCGGATTGGCATTCTTCAAATCATAGATCAGCTCAGCCAAATCCTCGATCGAGTAAATGTCATGGTGCGGCGGCGGAGAAATCAAGCCTACTCCTGGTGTCGAGCCTCGCACTTCCGCAACCCATGGATATACCTTGCGGCCTGGCAGCTGACCGCCTTCTCCCGGCTTGGCTCCTTGTGCCATCTTAATCTGGATCTCATCTGCGTTAACGAGATAATGAGATGTCACACCGAAGCGTCCAGATGCCACCTGCTTGATCGCGCTTCTTCGGGAATCGCCATTCGCATCCTTCACATAGCGGGCTGGATTCTCTCCGCCTTCACCGGAGTTCGACTTGCCTCCGATTCGGTTCATGGCGATAGCCAAGCTCTCGTGCGCTTCCTTCGAGATCGAGCCGAACGACATTGCTCCCGTCTTGAACCGCTTCACGATCGATTCGACGGATTCCACTTCATCCAATGGAATCGCTGGGCCAATTGGCTTCAAGGTGAACAACGAACGAAGGGTTCGGCTGCTGTTGTACTCTCCTTGCACCAGCTTCGAATACTTCTTGAACAGACGGTAATCGTTCGTACGTACAGCTTCCTGCAAGGTATGAATGGTTTGCGGGTTGAACAGATGCTCCTCCCCGTCCTTGCGCCACTGATACTCGCCCCCGGAATCCAGTTCCGTATCTCTTCCCGGCTGTGAGGCGAAAGCACGATAGTGATGAGACAATGCCTCCTGCGCTACCTCCTCCAAGCCAATGCCGCCGATTCGGGATGGCGTCCAAGTAAAGTATCGATCGATAAAGTCCTGCTTCAAGCCAATTGCTTCAAAAATTTGTGCGCCGCGATAAGATTGTACCGTCGAGATTCCCATCTTGGACAAGATCTTCACAACGCCCTTCGTCGCGGCCTTCATATAGTTCTTAACTGCCTTCTCGTGCGTAATGCCGTTCAGGATGCCTTGGCGAATCATATCATCCAGCGTCTCGAACACCAAGTATGGGTTCACCACACTGACGCCATAGCCAAGCAGCAGTGCATAGTGGTGTACCTCGCGCGGCTCGCCCGATTCGAGCAATAGGCTTACCTTCGTACGCGTCCCTTGGCGAATGAGATGGTGATGAAGGCTGGATACTGCAAGAAGCGCCGGAATAGCCGCTTGATCCTCCTCCACGCCACGGTCAGACAGGATGATTAAATTATGTCCCTTGCCGATAACCCGATCAGCTGCCTCGCACATCGTCTTCAAAGCCGCTTCAAGCCCCGCCGCTCCTTCTGATGCTGTGAATAAGATCGGAATGGTGATCGACTTGAAGCCTGGTCTGCGAATATGGCGAAGCTTCGCAAATTCTTCATTGGAGAGCACGGGAGAATCGAGCTTAATCTGGCGGCAGCTCTCCGGCTCTGGAAGCAACAGATTCCGCTCAGGCCCGATCGTCGTGCCCGTCGCAGTGACAATCTCCTCGCGAATGGCATCGATAGGCGGGTTCGTCACCTGTGCAAATAATTGCTTAAAGTAATTGTACAGCCGCTGCGGACGTTCAGATAATATCGCGAGCGGTGCATCATATCCCATTGATCCAAGCGGCTCCACACCTGTAGCCGCCATCGGCTCGATAATCTTGCGCAGTTCCTCATAGGTGTAACCGAATGCCTGTTGGCGCTGCTGCACATTCTCATGCTTCGGCTCAGGCACTTCCGGCGCGTCCGGCAAATCCTTAAGACCGACCAAATGCTCCTCCAGCCAAGCTTGGTATGGGTTCTCCGCCGCAATCTGCGCCTTCACTTCTTCATCTGAGATGATGCAACCTTGCTTGGTATCTACAACGAGCATACGCCCAGGACGAAGGCGATCCTTGTAGGCAATCTGCTCTGGCGCAATATCCAGTACGCCCGCTTCGGAGCTAAGCACAATCATATCGTCCTTCGTCACACAGTAACGAGATGGGCGCAATCCATTGCGATCCAAGGTGGCTACAATTTGCACGCCGTCTGTAAACGCCATTGCCGCAGGTCCATCCCAAGGTTCCATCAGACAGCTGTGATACTCGTAGAATGCCTTCTTCGCCGGGTCCATGCTGTCATGATTGTTCCACGGCTCAGGCACCATCATCATCGCAACATGCGATAGCGGACGTCCCGCCAAATACAGAAATTCAAACGTATTGTCGAACATCCCCGTATCTGAACCATCGTCATTAATGACTGGCTTCACCTTCTCCAGATCAGCGCCGAAGACGTCGCATGCGAACAATGTCTGACGCGCATGCATCCAGTTCACATTGCCGCGAAGCGTGTTGATTTCACCATTATGAATCATATATCGGTACGGATGGGCACGCTCCCAACTCGGGAACGTGTTCGTGCTGAAGCGTGAATGAATAAGTGCAATCGCAGATTCGAGCAAATCATGCTGCAGATCGAGATAGAACTGCCCAACTTGCTCGGTGGTCAGCATTCCTTTATATACAATTTTCCGGCAAGACATGCTCGAAATATAGAACGTGCTCGCCTCCTCTTCCCCGGTATAGCGAATTTCCCGCTCCATCCGCTTGCGAATCATGTACAGCTTGCGTTCGAAGGCCAGCTCACTCTCACTATCCGCATTCCGTGCGATAAACACTTGGCACACATAAGGCTGAACTGCCCGTGCGGATTGGCCAAGACCTTCCCCGTTCGTTGGTACAGTACGGAATCCGATTAATTGATGCTCTTCCTCCTCAACGATCCGGCGAAGACGCGCTTCATGCTCTTCCCTCGCTTGCTCATTCTGCGTCAGGAACAGCATACCCACGCCGTATTGACCCGCTTCCGGAAGTGTAATTCCTTGCTGCTCCAACTCGCGAGCAAAGAAGCGATGCGGAATTTGCAGCATAATTCCTGCTCCATCGCCTGTATTCGGTTCGCTTCCTTGACCGCCGCGATGCTCCATATTCACCAGCATCTGCAGCGCTTGACGTACGATATCATGGGACTTCTGCCCTTTAATATGAGCGACGAAGCCCATTCCGCATGCATCTTTTTCAAATCGTGGATCATATAAGCCTTGCTTGGGAGGTAATCCGTTCAGTTTCATACGAAGCAACCTTTCTATTTAAAAGTGATCGACATACATTGCATAGGATCGACAGCAATCAACACGTTCTCTTTATGAATTTATAATTATTCATTTGTACTGTTTAATTATTTTATCACCACGTCAATATGATGGCAATTTAATATTTTTATGTCCTTGATAAGTTATAATAGTTGATAAATCCTTTATATAGAGCCAAATAAATCAATCCCCCTCTATGCATAGATCACCATTTTCGTTTATAAATTCTCGTTCTTTTTTTGCATTTTTCGATATATATAATCCATTATCTTCTTATACGAGGATAAATTATATTGTTTTCTCCGCATATATATTCATTGATGTGTATATTAAATTTCACTGCTGTCGCAGCACCTACAGACCATTCAGCCAATTATTGTATTTACAAATCTATAATTATAGATATAATGAGACGTATGAAACCTTTACTCATTTGCAAAGCTTTGTCTAATGACACACGCGCCCAAATTCTTCAATGGTTGAAGAACCCTGAAGAACATTTCAATGAAGAGAAGTACATTCAGTATGGAATATCATTTGCAACAGGCATATGCGTAGGCGATATTCAGAAAAAGACAGGGCTTGCGCAATCGGTTATCTCCAGCTACTTGCTCACAATGCAGCAAGCTGGACTATTAGAGTCTGAACGAATTGGCAAATGGACGTACTATCGCCGCAATGAACGCACGATACGAGAATATGCCGATTACGTCACCCATCACTTGTAGAGGAGGAGGAATATCTCTTTTTTTGTTATAATACATCTATATTTTTAGATATGTATTTATGTATATCAAATGGAATGGCATAAATGGGTTGTAGTGTATTGAAGTGAAGCTCATTGAAGTGAAATTATTTGAATGAAGTACATCGTAGTACTCATGACCATTAAAATGTAAATTCTGATGAATAGAAATGGAGTTATCGTTGAAATGAGAAAAACAAACCCCTTACTGCTTCTTCTACTGTCCCTTGGCGTATTCGGCATTATTACGACAGAAATGGGTATTGTGGGCGTGCTGCCTCAAATATCGCAGAAATACAACATTACAGCTTCCCAAGCAGGCTGGCTGGTCGGTATATTTGCACTCATCGTGGCCGTTAGCGGTCCGTTTCTTACCCTGATCGCATCCCGCTTTAACCGTAAAAGCGTCCTATTGACGGCCATTTCCATGTTTGTTCTGTCCAATCTCGTCTATGCGTTCACCTCACATTTTGAGGTAATGCTTATATTCCGGATCTTGCCTGCGATGTTCCATCCGATTTTCTTCTCCATCGCACTCGTAGCTGCCGCCAGTCTGGTACCTCCCGAGCAGAGCAGTCAGGCTGTCGTTCGCGTATTTGCAGGTATTACAGTAGGCTTCGCATTTGGTGTCCCGATTACGTCTTACCTTGCTGAACGTATTTCGTTATCCACCTCCTTCTTATTTGGAGCCATCGTGAATGCAATCGCCTTGATAGGTTTGCTTATTTGGCTGCCTTCCATGCCTGTGAAGGAGAAGATGTCATACGGCAAACAGCTGAGTATTTTACGTAAGCCCGGACTTTGGCTCAACATAGCGGCTGTCATCTTTATTTTTGCAGCGATGTTCTCTGTGTACGGTTACTTTGCCGAATACACAAGCCAAATCACTCGAATGAATGGTTCACTCATCAGTCTCATGCTCATGGTATTTGGGCTTGTTATGATTGCTGGCAACTTTCTATTCGGAACTTTGCTTCAGAAAAATACTACAAAAACGATACTGCTTTTCCCGCTTCTCTACGCATTCATCTATGTACTTGTCTATTATGCAGGGTCGTATCTTTCTCTCATGATTGGGATGATATTCATTTGGGGAACTGTGCACTCAGGAGGACTGATTGTGAGTCAAACTTGGCTGACTGCTGAAACGAAGGAAGCGCCTGAATTCGGCAACAGTCTGTTCGTTTCTTTCTCCAACTTAGGAATTACGATGGGTACTGCTGTTGCGGGATTTATCATCGCTCACCTCGGTATGCAACAGCTTATCTGGTGTGGAATAGGATTTTCCTTGCTTGCGTTTGCCGCAATTACGATCAAAATGAAGCTCTTCAATGATACCATGCAAGGGAAAGATCAGGCACTCGGGGCATAGCCCATCACGGATATATATAGCAAATTCGACTGTTTACTCTAGCTCTGCTTACATCAACTCTTGCTTGCAGCACATAATTGTAAAATCAAAACAGGGACTGCACATGCAGTCCCTGTTCTGTGTTCTCTGACTAATCCCATTTTGGATTAATCCTTATTTCACCGTTACGCGCAGTGATGTGCTCTTGCCGTCCAATGTCAGCTTCAAACTCCCACTGCCCTTGGATACACCTTGCACCGAACCACGCGACGCCTTAATCTTCACATTGGAAGGAACGAATGTCACGGAGGACGTCACATCCACAACTTCACCTGTATCATAAATCGCCTGAACCTTCCACGATGCAGACTGACCGATGCCCAGCTTCACAGTTGTCGGATTTGCTTCCAGCTTCAGCAAGCGAGGCTTCACATGCACTGTAACCTCCAGCTTTCTTCCTTGATACTCACCGACCAGCTTCGTGCTGCCAATAGCCACACCCTTAACAGTAGCTCCGCGAACCGTCGCTACCTTTTCATTTTCCATAGTCCACTTAATACGTGAAGCAAGCGCAATCGTCTTTCCGTTCTTGTAGGTTCCTGTTACCTTAACCGATTGGGACTTGTTCACGTTCGTACGAATTTCAGAAGGAACGATATCATACTTCACAATCTCTTCTTCGATCGTTGCTTTCACAGTCACTTTCACATTGGCAAATGTACCTGTCAACGTCGCACGACCTGCAATGAGACCCTTCATGTTCCCCTCGCGAACGAGCAAGTTCGGAGAACTTGATTCCCATTTCACTTGAGTCGTTACATTTTCCTCTGTACCATCAGCATAAATAACATTTACTTCTGGCAATGGCTGCTCACGACCCGTTACGATACTGATATCCGCATTGTTCGCCTGCAATACGAGTGCCTTGCGCTGAACATTTACTTCCAAAGGAAGCGTTTGATTGCGAATGCTCGCAGTCAGGAAAGTCGTTCCCGGTGCTGCTGCCTTCATCTTGCCATCTTTAACGGAGACAACACTTTCATTAGAAGATGTCCACTGCACCAGTTCCGATACATCAAGCGTATTGCCGCTCAAGGATACCCCACTGATCTTAGGCAAAGGCTTCACATCTTCCAAGATCAGCTCCTGCTTGCGAACGTCTCCAGGTTTTGCATTCTTATCTTCTTCCGTCCATTTCAACTTCTCGATCGTCGGGTATACCGTAATCTCAACCGACTTCGTCAGCCCTTTGTAAGAAGCTGTTACCGTTGCAGTTCCTTCGCTCTTCGCGTAGACCTTGCCGTGTTCTACCGTTACAGCCATCAGGTTGCTTGATGTCCACTCTGCAAGATCACTAACATCCTGCTGATTATCAGCCGAATTGAGCACGAAGGTCTGCACTTGCAGCGGCCCGTCTCCCAGCATCATGTGCTGTTTCTGATCCGGTGTGATGCGCATCGCTTGGTAAGAAGCACGTACGACCACTGTAATGGATTGCGAAGCCCCAAGGTAGTTCGCCGTTACCGTTGCCGAACCTACGTTGATAGGCTTGACTTCTCCGTTCTTCACTTCGACGATATTCGCATCGCTTGTTGTCCAATCTGCCTTACCTGTTACATCTTCGAGCTTGCCGTCAGCAGTCTTCGCCTTGGCGGTTACGGTCTTGGAAGCTGCACCGTATTCGAATTCAACCAGCTTTTCTGGCGACAGCTCCAATTTGTCGTAAGGCTGTTCAACCTTCAGCTCGATCTTCGTGCTTAATCCTTTATGCTTAATGGTAATGTCCGTTTTACCCTTGGACTTCAGCGTAATGACCCCTTTATTCACATCCGCTACATCTGTATTGGAGGAAGTCCAGGAGGCTTCAGCCGTAACATCATTGTTCGTATTTGTCGCTTTGTCCAAGGCGAATGCCTTCCAGGCAAGCTTGTCTCCAAGATTCGCCTTCACTTCATTGGCAACCTCTTGATCCGTATCCCCTGTGCGAATAACGATCTTGTCATACAAGTATTCGGATACAACCGTTTTCTTCAATGTATATCCTTGATATTTCACTGTAATTTCCGAAGTACCTTTTCCAGCGCCGCTTACCCAACCAGCGTCTACTTTGACAGCACTCGGATTCGAGGACGTCCACGTAGCCAAGCTCGTAACATCTTTCTTATCCGTCTTTCCGCTGATTGTACCAAGCACCTTCAATTGTACAGAGGAACCTTCAACTGTGACGTGTACTGGAGACACATCTGATTCAAAAGCAATACCTGTAAACGAATCTTCTGCATGAACGATACCTTGGATTGGCAGCATACCGAATAGCAACGTGCATACGAGCGCTATGCTAAGCCATGTCGATTTTTTCCTTGATGGGTACACCTTATCTTCTCCCTTCCCGTTTTGCTCCTGTGAGTAATTCCAATGGAACAAAAAAGTACATATCTACTATAACGGTAAAAAGGAGGGGAATTATTATCTTATGCAGGCAACTTCTTGCGAGCGGCGGCTATTTTGATACTATAGTCCTACTTTCTTACGAGATTGAAAGAGTGCTGTCATCTAAACCAATGGCAACAAAATGATCCCTCCTGTATCGTTAACGGTGTAAGAATCAATACTGGTAATTGAGGTGGATAACGAATGAAAAAGAAACTTGGCATAGTAGCTACCATGGTACTTGTACTTGTAATGGCGACAGGCTGCAGCCTATTCGGCCCTAAGGCAAATGGATTGATTATGTATGGAGCGGATGCTCAAATTAAAGATGCTTTGGAGATCACGAAGAATGATGTGTCGAAGACAGATGATTTCGCATTGAAATATGATGCAAAGCAAGCGGATGACCGTGTCATTGCGATCAGCAAATCAACCGCTCAAGGCTTGTTCAATAATGGGTTGCTTCAACAAGTGAAGGACAAAGACACAACAGAAGCGATTGCGAAGCTGCCTGAAGCAACAGGCGACAATGCGGTGATCTTCGCGAAGACAGATACAACGGTGACAGAACTGAAAGGTGTGAAGCTCGCTGGTCAGTACGGTGGCGATATTGTAATTGGGGAGTCACGCGGATTTGCCCAAACGATTGTTCTGCTCGATGATGCAGCTTGGGAGAAGCTGAACGCAGACAAGCTTGGCTTAACGGTTGCTCATTTCAAGAAGGATCCGAAGAATTTACTAGTTGACTTGTCTAAGAAATTAGAGAAAGCTCAGATGGTCGTCATTAAAAAGTAAATAACTATATTATAGTCTCCACACAAAAGCACCCTTCTACAGGTTCGACCACGCGTTCCTATTTGAAGGGTGCTTCTCTTTTGTATATCAACATCCGTCCTGACTTCCTTATGGCTGGCGAATCATTAACCCTTCCATAAAATGAAGGCGAAAATAATCCTTAATCGCTTCCTTATCGAGCGGAGCATTCAGCTTGTTCCATTCGGTCGTAAGCGCTTTGTACAATTGAAGCATGACGAAGCTGACGACCTTCGGGTCACCTTGCTTCACTTCTCCACGCTCCATAGCCACACGCACTTCGCGCTCTATGTACTCAAGCAGTTCCTGTTCCATCTTAGCCAGCGCTTCCTTCGCCATTGGCGTCCCGAAGTCGCGCAGCTCCTGGGATAGCTTCAATGCAAGCTCGTGGCGGCTTCTATATTCCAGTACACGATCCAACACACGATACAGCTTATCAATAAACGGTCTATCCTCGGTGATTTCCCGATCCGCGATCTCTTTCATCTCGTGGATGAGCTGCTGCAAAATCTCATCGAACAGCTCCTCTTTGTTCGTAAAGAACGTATATATCGTTCCTTTGCCTACCTTGGCAATCTTCGCTACTTGATCCATCGTCGTCGCTTTGTACCCGAACAGAGCAAAGGATTGCGCTGCCGCTTCCACGATTTGTTTTCGGCGGTCTACGGTCACATCCCCCGCCTCCTTTCTCCCGGCGCACATTTGACTGAATGACCAATTAGAAATTATGGTCACATGCCGTTACCTGAACCTTATCATACCTGCCTGTGAATTTCAACTTAACCAAGGAAAATGACCGCTCAGTTTCGACGTAATTGGCTGATGCTTCCTTTCAACTTTCAGGTTATAATGGAATGTGGGTGAGAACATGCGAAAAAAGAGAATCATCCTTCTATCTGAAGGATTCGGTACAGGCCATACGCAAGCAGCCTATGCCCTATCAGTCGGACTGCGCCAGCTGGAGCCCGATGTCCAAACACGCGTCATCGAGCTGGGCAAGTTCTTGAATCCGACGGTCGGGCCGCTAATCTTTGCTGCTTATCGGAAGACGGTAAGCTCACAGCCGAAGCTGGTTGGACTCTTGTATCGAAAAAAATATAAAAAATCGCTGAACCGCGTCACACAGCTCGCATTGCATCGCATTTTCTACACACAAGCTTCTCATGTGCTCGATCAATTGCGTCCTGATGCGATTGTGTGCACTCATCCATTTCCGAATATCATCGTATCGCGCCTGAAGCGCTCTGGTCTTCATCTTCCATTATATACATTGATTACGGACTACGATGCGCATGGTACGTGGATGAACCCAGAAGTTACAAAATACCTCGTCTCCGCGCCAGAAGTACGGAACAAGCTCCTGGAACGCGGGATTGATGATAGCCGCATTGTTGTTACTGGCATTCCTGTTCATCCGAAGTTCTGGGAGCGCTGTCCTCAATCGGAAGCGCAGCGGGAGCTTGGATTGCGTCCGCTTCCGACCGTCATGATTATGGGCGGCGGCTGGGGATTGTCGCTGAATGAGGATTTGCTCCAGTACATGACGACATGGCGCGAACATGTCCAGCTTCTGTTCTGCATGGGCAGCAATCAGAAGGCAATCGCTCGGATGGAACAGGATCCATTGTTCCAGCATCCGAACATACATATATTCGGCTACACGCAAGAGGTGTCGCGTCTGATGGATGCTTCCGATTTACTGGTAACGAAGCCTGGGGGAATGACTTGTACAGAAGGAATGATGAAGGGCATCCCTATGCTCTTCTATGATCCAATCCCTGGACAAGAGGAAGAGAACTGTGAATATTTCATGGAGCATGGTATGGGTGAGAAGATTGAATCCTCGGATACCATTGCACGTTGGTTCAACGAATTACAGCACCACTATGACCGGCTGCGCGAGAAGCGGCAGCTTGGCGCTCTTGCTATGACGGATCCTGAGGCCTGTGCCCGAACCGTGTTGCAATTGCTGAAATAATCATCTACGATTAGGATCTTAGCCAAGGAGTTGATTGCAACATGCTGTTTACTGGAGTAGGCTTCGTCGGATACGCCCTTATCACGCTTGCTCTTCTCATGAGAGCACTCGGCTGGATTACAGGAGCGTTCCTATTCGCTGCCATCATTATTGCCGGTTTCTTCTGTTTCGGTATCGTTGAGAACCGCTTAGGCCTCAGACATCGGATGGTGCGGTATGTCGATTACGCCCCACTCATGGTGCTTGTCATTGCCTATGTTCTCTATCAGGATAATATTGTACGCTACACAACTACTGCTCTACTGCTTCCATTAAGCTTGCTTAGCTCATGGGCTGCAGTTGCCATGGCGAAGACGAAGAAATATCGGACAAGACCGAAGATCGATGAACAACAAGGGCCTCCAAAATATCAATAACTAGGAACCGAGCGTGTTCCATTTTAATGGATGTGGGACGGAACATGCATCTGCACGTTTGATTTCCCTTCCTACGAACAAGTAAGGGCTATCTACCAACAGCTTTCCCTGTTGAATAGATAGCCCTCTTTGATGCGTGCACATGCAGTATGCTCGATGAACGCTTCTATTTTACTACGCTTCCTCCATACAGGAAACGATGTTCCCAGCTAGTGTTGCTCACCGTGTCGATCCGTACGCCGCCTGAAGCTTTGGAATATGTATGAATGATTTTGCCATTGCCCAAGTAAATGCCGACATGTGTAATTCGTTCTTTTGATTTATTCACATTTTTATAACTTGATGCACTGGATCCCTTATAGGACATGAAGAACATCAAGTCTCCACGCTGCAGTTGGCTGATACTCTTCTTCACGCCGCCTTTATCCTGAATATAAGTGCCTTGCTTGCGGGAATCTGTCGGCAGTACGATGCCTAATGCTTCCTTATAGACTTGGCGTACAAAGTCGGAGCAATCGAATGTTTTAGTTGTATTCCGATCCGATCCAAATTCATAAGGCGTGCCCATGTATTTCTTCGCTACTTTCTCCACTTTGTCCATCTTCGCAGCCTTACTTGATGGAGCAGAAGTCGTAGGTTTATTATTTGAACTTCCTGAAGAGTTAGATCCAGATGCATTCCCTATTCGTATGTATTTACTCTGTGAGCTTACATAGCCCGTGTTGCCTTTGGTATCCTTCACTTTGTACCAACTGCTGTTGGGCTTGTCCAAAATTGTAACGGATTCGCCTGTCTTCACCAATCGAATGATTGAGGATGAAGTACTCGGCTTCGTTCTCAAATTGACGGACTGAACAATCTCTCCGCGATTCTGGTTGGAGCTCGTTACAGATGCAGCTTGTACATTGCTAGTTGCTGCAGGTGCCGCATGCAATGACGGCAATATCATCTGCCCTGCCATTGTGAACATCATTATGCCTAACAGTAATTTCTTCTTCATAGAAATCCTCCTCTAAGTTGTTGTTACATTACTGTAATCGTGAACCGAATGTGAGTTGATGTTCATATGAACAAGATGTCAATTGTTTCTATAATTAAGTTGTTATTCTATTTATGTAATGACATCCCATTTCCCCTACGCCTAATTATATAGAGTCTTCTTCATCGGTTTCTATCGGCCTATCCTCTTAAAAAAGACAAAATTGTAACTTTTTCTATAGGCCTTTGTGCCTAATAATTGGTAGATTAATGGGCTATATACCATATTCAAGCAGTTTTTTTCGTCTCCATTACTACTCTTTCGAAGCTTATTTATGTGATTTGCTCCGTCTGTCCGTTTTACTAGAGACACAAAAAAACGTGCCCTGAGGACGGATGATACCGTCACTCGCGGGCACGCTGGTCGCGTTCTATGATCATACATTACACCAATTGCTGTTGAATTGTTTTGCTTGTATCTGTATCCATTGGCTCCACATGCACATGTACATGAGTAATATTATGCTTGCGCTTCATACGCTGCTCAATATCGTCACAAATATGATGTCCTTCAATAAGGCTTAGCTTCGGATCAACCTGTACAACTACATCAACGAGAACCAGACTTCCATGCAGGCGCGCCTTCACTTCCTTAATCTTGCGCACGCCTTCTGTACTCTCTACCGTCTTGCGCAGGCGATCCAGCTGCGCTTCATCGAATCCGTCCGTCAATGTATGAGTTGCTTCTCGGAAAATATCCCATGCTGTCTTGCATATAATGAAGCCTACCGTTAAGGCGGCAAGCGGATCGAGCCAGCTAATGCCAAGCTGAGCGCCAAATATCCCCACTGCTGCGCCAATACTTACAAATGCATCTGACCGGTTATCTTGTGCTGCCGCCATAAGCGCCTGATTGCGGATGCGCTCTGCCAGCCGCTTATTATATGAGTACACCGCGTACATCACGATCGCACAGCCAAGCGCTACCCAACCCGTAAGCGGGTTCGGGGTTGTCGACTCGCCATGGAACAATGCTTGTACCGTGGATATGATCACTTGAATCCCGACTGTCGCCATAATAAAGGAAGCAATTAGAGCAGCGATTGTCTCCGCCCGCAAATGACCGTAAGGATGGTCATGATCCGGCGGCTTCTGCGAAATTCGCAGTCCGATAAGTACAGCAAGCGATGCGACGATATCGGTCAAGTTATTCCATCCATCTGCTTGCAGTGCCTTCGATTGGTAGAATAAGCCAATAGCTAGCTTGAATGCGGATAGGGCGATATAGGCAGCAATGCTGATCCATGCTCCTTTTTCCCCTTGTTTCATATCTGCATATATGTCCGCGCTCACGCTGACCCCTCCCTGACTCCTTATTACCAGGCATATTATGGAATATGCCGTTCCAACCCGGAATCCTATCTTACCTCACCGATCCCGTGTGGGTCTACAGAAACAGTGTTGCCCCTTCTTACAACAATTGAACCGGCAACAACCTGTTGGAACCGGTAAGGAAAGTTGAGTCCACTAAGGAAAGTTGTTCGGCGGCAACAATGTCACATTATGTTAGATTGTGTAGTCAGGGGGGGAAATATTCTTGCTTGTGAGAAGAGCATGAACAGGGGATAAAGTTTTGAGGGGTGCGGTGTCTGTATGCTACACAAACACAACAAGTTTCACATCCCCATTCTGAAAATTGAATCAAGCTTGGCCACGAATCGGTTATACGGCCATTATCTCCTACTTCACTTGCTATTTTCGCGAACGACAACTTGCCTCTTCACCGCTTCCCATTGCACGCTCATTCCGCTTCGTTCCGCAACATCGCGTACCGGGATATAGACTTTGTTGTCAATTAAGTAACCTTGCGAACTTTCTTTGGGTGCACCTTCCCAGATGACCTTCACTCGCTCGGCACGCAGCTGCTGTTCGGTAGTCGGATTGGGCGATGGCGGCTTCGTACCACTAGTGTCGCCTGACATCGCTTCCTTAGCCTGCACCACCATGTCCATAAATTGCTGCCAATGCGGCAGCAGTCGAGACGGACAAGCCTTCCCGCTCCAATGTTTGTGCGGCATGATGCGTTCCAGTGCAATGCCATGCTTGCACGACAAGATGGCGAGCAGTTCAGCAGCATTGCGCCATGCGGCCTGCTCGTCTATCCCTGCGTACATACATACTTCAACGCCAATGGACAACGCGTTGCCAGGGCCTGCTCCATCCCCAGCATGCCACCCCTGCTCAGTATCTCGCAAATGCTGATACACACTCTTATCGTCAACCGTGTAATGCCAGCTCTTCTTCGCCCCGCCACTGCCGTTCAACAAATACCTCGAATGCGCTTCTGCTGTCGCCCCCGCATCTGTATTGTCCGTGTTGTGCACAGTAAGATACATTGGCTTCATGGCAAGGTTCGGTTTATTCGCCCTTCCGTCTGGAATCAGGCGCTGCTTAATGTCGATGCTCATCATGAATTCCCCCTTTTCCCTTCAACACTTCTACCGCTTGCTTAATAACCGGCGGCAGCGGCACACCTAGACGTCCGCCATTTTCAATAATCGACAACAATTCGTTCGCCATATAAAAAAAGACCGTCGCATCTCTGAGTAGATGCTGCCCTCCAAGCACCACATCCACCTGATGCGCGATCGACACAATTACGAAAATAAATACCTTGCGCGCAATGCCAATGAGCCCAACGCTACTGCGCAGCTTGCCTTCAGAGCCTGCTGCCATAATGCCTGTGACATAATCCGCTATGGTCATAATAAGCAGCACTTGAAGCAGCATCGGCCAGCCGCCGAAAAGCAGTGCTACGGTTCCACCTGTCGCGCCCACCCCAAGTTTCAAGAGCCAATCGATTCGTTCCATCCAATATCCCCCTTATTAAAAAAAGCTCTCATTAAATCATGAGAGCTTTTAGTGAATTTATACAATTCAAAACTAACAAGTTGTGATTGTTCCATTAACATCACACTTAATGCTTACTTGATAGAACCGCCCTGAAATCGGGTAAAATTCCCATTTTACTTTTAATAAACAAGGTCTTGATACATCAAAACCATCTGGAATTTGAATAGAAGTTGATGTATGTTTCGCTTCCTTGTCGCCGTCCCATAATGATGTTACAGTCTTATATCCTTTACGACCATTTAGTATAAATATATTAGTGGCATAGTTATAACCCCATGTAGTTGAATGTCCAATACCGTTAATTTCACAAGTCTTCCCATTCCAATCTTCCAAATAAGCTCTAGCATTCCCACCAGAAACATCGCTGTTAGTTTTTCCATTATCAAACCATATGCTACCATCAAAAACAAATGCATTTTTCATGTTCGGCATCGTTGCCACTACGTAATCGTACACAACCTTTTTGTCATCCCCGTACATACTAGGTGAGTGCGTATTACTCCAAGATATCTTTGAATCTACCAGAGAGAGCTCAGTCTTTATCTGAGAAATTTTAGCTGCAAGCGTTGCAAAATCATCATTTGCGGATGCCGGCACTCCCTTGGCGTTGAGGGCACCCGCTATGCGATTTTTCGCGTCAACGCCAGATTGCTTTAGTTCGCTATAATCATTCTCATCGAGAACTCTCAGCCACTGCGACCAACCAACACCGTAATAGTAATTCCTCTTCCACACTTTATTGGAGTGGGGGCTAAAAACTCGGAATACCTGATGAATCCCCGCATGTTGATACACTGATAAACTGAACGCTTCTGGCGTTGGTGTATTTGACATAGTTGCTACTTCCGCATTAGCTGGATTCATGTAATCACCAGGAATAGTTATCGAATTTAGATCCGAGTTCGGTGCTACATATACCGGGTCTTGAAAAGTGTACTCAGTTAATAAAGTCCTCCAATCTGACCATTTGGATTCGGTTCTGGTGCGTCTGACCGTTACGTTTAATATAACGGCTGTATAGGTCTGAATAATATAGCCCTGTGGCGTGCTTTCTACAGTAAGCACCCCCCAATCCAATTGTGTACCTCTAAATGTATTTGGTTTATTCGCAATGTTTCCAATTTGGTGAATGTTATATATCCCCGGCTCTGTGTATTGGTTAAAGTCATTATAAGTGTCGGATTTTCTTGAAATAGATTCCCTTTTCAAGTTATCAAATTCTGTTTTTTTCACTGCCCCTATCGAATCTGGAGTGATTTTTGTTAGATCAATTCCTGATACTTTTTGATCTGTATATTTCTTCGAATTCTCAATTGCCGAAGCTACCTCGGTCTTCTCCGCTGCCTTTTCCTGCACTTCCTTCAAGGCTTCGTACGTCTTATTCATTTGCCAGTTCAACCAAGCAGCGGGAGGCTTATCTTGGACTTTCCAGCCTTCGTCGAGTTTGCTTTGCGGGGGTTTTACCCCTTTTTCCTTCCATTGTGGAAGATCTTTTTCGAATGCCATGTATCGTCACCTCATTTATCATTCGTAATCCTTCTACTTTATCGAACTATTTCTCTACACAGGCAGCACATAATCATTGCCCGGGACATAAAAATCGCCCAACGTGCCGCCTACAGTCATGGCTTCGTCAGCGAGACCGTGCTCGGATTGTTCAAGCGCATCGTAGGCAGATGCCAGCTCGAACGAACCCGTTAAGCCGACCTGCGTTACGCGGACGCCAGCCGCGACAAGGCTCTCGACAAGGGAAACGAATTGCGAAGGGCTTAGCCCAACGCCATTCAGCTTCTCGTATGGCACTTCAGTAACCTGAATCGCCGCTGGTTCGGGCTGAATCGGGTCATCGTACTGTTCCGCAATGCGGAACTCGTCTGGTGCTGCTCGAAGAGCTAGAGCGAGCACCTCGATGACAGAATCCAGGCTGCCGCTTGAATTCATGCGGGCCAGTTTGGAGCGTAGAAGCAGTCGATACACCTCATCGGTTGCTTGACCACGTGCTTGTCCCAAGTTGCCACCGATTTCATCCAGTGCGGCTCCTTCTGCCTTTTCAATGCTTTTCCATTCGGATATTCGCTGAATTGTGCTGCTTAGCTCATTCATCTGCTTCAACCATACATTTACGAGCTTAGCGAAACGGCTGCTGCCTTCCTTCGTAATAACATCCGGCAACAGCTCCATTACCTCTGGCAGCTTAAACATAGGTCACCGCCACCTTTATCCGTTCAGGTGCCACACGAGCCACTTCATAGAGCGGAATGCTCACGTTGCCGCTGACGAATTCGCCATCACCAAGCTTCACCTTCAACTCGAGCACTTCTTCGACGCCAGCCACATTCTGAATGGACGCCAGCAAACGACTGTACACGATACGTGATCCCTGCGGAAGTCCTGTGTAGTCTTGCTGATCCGCACCGACACCGCCGATATACTGTGCAATCGCCGTGACGATGTCCTCCTTCCCACGAGAAGAAAATGACGAAGTTGCCTTTACTTCTGCCTCAATATGAGCATCAAGCAGCTTCATGCGGCTAAAACGCACATCATGCTCACCGCCGCTGACATCGCGCACCTTTACGGTTTTCGTTCCGTCTGTGCCTATACCCGCTGCCTTTTTCTCAAAAATCGTCTGCGCGATACGCTCATCCTGACCACCATACACATACGTACGAATCGACTTCGCTGGAATGCCTTCTTCGTTCGTCTGCATCGTATCGTTCACACGTACAGCCGCTGATTTTACATCTGGAATTTGCAGCAGGGCAGATACAATTGCATCGACGGTTGCGGCATGACTGCCATCTCGTGCGGCACGCAAACGGTCGCGGAACTCGACGTCATTTTCCCGCTCACGCCCCTCTGCTATACTAGCCGGGTTCGTAATGCTCGTAATCTCCTTTACAGAGGTAAGCATTTCTGTAATGGAATCAGCAGGCACGTTGCCGATAATGCCTGGTACAGTTGCTACCACAGCAACTTCTCCCTTGCCCAAATCATCCAATACGCAATCATCCACCGTCATGAACCACACACCTGATTTAGTACCAACTTGTAGTCCTGCTGGAACGATAAACTTCGGAACGCCTGTCAGCTTGATATTCCCATAAGCCGCCTGCTCCAGCTTGCGGCGCAGCCCATAAAATACGGCCAATGCATCAAGCTGCACTCCGGTTGCATATTGAATATACGACTCGTGGTATACCTGCTCGACATCCTCCCACAGCACAGATAAATGCCATGCAAAGAGCTGCATCATCATGCCAAGCGGCGATGTCTCCGAGGTATTGATGTCCTGTCCGAGCTGCTTGCCTAAATCCTCAACCATTTCTTCATAAATTTCGTGATAGGTTTTACGCTTCAATCCCGCTGCCGTCAGCATAGATAAGCTCAACCTCCTCTCCTTCAGAGCTTGTCATGACTAGTCGTACTTGCGCTGTACGCGTGTGTTTGTCCCTTGTCACTTCTACATCCTCGACTGATTGAATACGCGGTTCGTCCATGAGGCAGCGCATAACTGCCTCGCGAATGGTATCCTCATCTACCTGTTTGCCAACCATTCGTTCATGATCCAGCCCCATATCCGGCGCAAAAAAATACTCGCCCAAGCGAGTACCCAACCGAATGCGAACCGCTTGCGTCAATTCCTCACGCCCATCGATCCAAGCAATTTGTCCATCTGATAATTGAAGATCTCCATCTTGAAGCGCCCACGTCCTCATCCTCCAGCCACCTTTCCGACAATGACGCCGCCGCCTTTGCTGGCCTCTGTAAATACAACCAGTACACGGCTCCCGCTGTCGATCACGATGTCTTGTGCCTGCTCTAGAATCGGCAGCTGATATCGAATAAGTCCAGCTTCGCCTTCCAGCTCCACATCAGCCGTGCCCACTCCCATGCTCACAATCGTACCCAGTTGCGCTCCTGCTGTTCCCGAGATTCGATGATCCATCCAGGCTTCCAGCGCACTGACTGCTCGATTTGCGCCCATAGCGTCACCTCCTTGTCGCTTAATCGCATTATCATTGCATTGCATTTCTGGGCACACTCACGCTTATCGCCGTTACTCCTTTTGCAAATGCAATGAAAGGTTAAATCCTAACCAAATCCACTTCCGTCACAAATTGATCCATCGAAATGGTATGCTTGCCCCGCTTCACCCGATACACACCGTCAAAATCCTCACTGACCAATCGAAGCTGTGCATCTGCATGCAGCCGATAATTCAAGAGGGACGTCACGCGCACACCCTTAACCTTGTCCTCCTCATACGATTGAGGGCTGTCAATTAACCCGCTGTCAGCGGATAAGCGAACGATGCCTGTCACCTCTAATCCGGCTCCAGCAAGAGGCTTGAAATATAGCTTGCCTTGCCGAGTAAATACTTCCGTATTGCAGTCACGAGCTGCCCGGCGTATCGACGCAACTGGATCGCCTTTCGCAACGAATCCCTTCATATAAGCATGATTAGAACCGAGCTGCACGGCTCCATGCGGAATTTGCGCCCGACTTAACAGATCATGAATAATCTCGCTAGCCTTCGTGCCCGGCCGATACGTATGTGCCATTTCATATAAGGACACTGTCAAATCATCCTTCACTTGAATCGTCGTCACCCGATCCATCTGCTCCCGCTTCGTTCGCACCTCTACAATGTTGCCCTGAAGCACAGTGCCGAGATCCTTGCCGTAACCCGCATTGACAATGACTCGCATCCCCGTGCGAATGTTCGCCAGCGTATGCTTGGACAAATTGTACAGCTCTACGGTGGATTCATTCGGTTCATTGTTATCATCAAAATCTACGTGAACATTCATTGTCAGATCACCGTAGTTGAATCGATAGCCACCAATCAAAATCTCGCACCCGCGATTAAATAAGTATTCCATCGTCATCCCCCAAATGCAGGTGAACAGACTGCCCAAGTGTATCCCACGTAATCTGTTCTTCCGGATTATCCCCATACGGGACGATGAGCTCAAGCGGGAACTCCCGCGTCTCCATGCTGACGAACAGCGGCATTCCCCATACCAGCTTTACGCCTAGCGCCAATGGAGTATCCCCTTCCGATAAATCCACGGTAAAATAATCATGGGTAAAGTTGTAGCGTACTTCGAACGTATAGGTTCGATCGCCCAAATCCATATCAAATGAGTAAGGAACAAGATCTTTGTCGATCCCGATGATCGCCATCCTTCTCCTCCTTTCTGAAGCTTCCTAGCCTTACCGATCCTGCATGTATTGTTTTCCGCCCCCGCCCCCACCTGAGGGCATGGTTTTTTTCTTTTTCTTTTTGGAAAGGCCAAGCAGAAGTTTCGCTCCCTCTACAAATGGCTTGGCGGTACGCTCAATGACATTATTAGCTATCCGAATCATGCTTTCAGGAATCCCGAAGTACCTAGCGATATCCATTAGCGACTGGCCAGGGCGCGCTGTATGCGTCTCCGGCACCGGACGATAGGAAGTATTCCGCTTCCCGGAACGGCTCTTCGGCTTCACGGCCGCCTTCTTCTTCGGCGGCAGCTTACTGTAAGCTGGCTGGACAATGTTGACCTGCTTCAATGACATGGTGAAAGTCATGCCATTAGCAATCGAGTTGTTATGAGCGGTTCGCAAGCTAGTGATGACACAATTCAGCATCATATTGCGCCCTGTGTATTGGAGCAGCTTCCCCTCGTTCATTGCCTTTACCAAACGCTGCTTATAATTGGAGGCCTGGGGGCCTATTAGCAATCCTTGCAGAACTAAGCTTGTTGTTTCCTTCCGGATGTGATCCGTAATGGTACCGCCTTTTTCCACATTGTGACTGCTCACCTGCACTGAATACTCAGGTTCCTCTGAAATGACGAACAGTTCCACGCCGCCTAATTTGCTTTTTCGCGTATTAATGGGACATCATTCCTCCTTCCGCCACCTGAGGCCTTGGGATAGGCTTAGGCTTCGGCAGTTTGTCCGCAATGCCCCGCTCTAATGCTCGGAATGAGGCGTCGTACTGCTCGCGGGCGATCCGCTTGATCTCTTCAATCATGCGGTTGTCAATATAGCCGTTCACGTTCAGGTTCATCGTGACATTGCTATTCGCGCTGACTTCCATGCTGCCACTAGCAGTAGGCCCAGGCATATTGGGTGTCTGATGTTGAGGCATAGATGCAGTTGAGGATATCGCTCCAGTCGGTGAACCCTCAACTATCGGTTGCATGCCCTCACCATTAGGGGAATACGATTGTATATTTGATTGTCCCGTCGAGGCTGCAAGCGCATGGTTTTTAGCCATATAGGATCTCACCATCATCTTTGCAGCTGATTTTGACTTGTCATCCTCTTCTGATTCCTTGTCTGGGTTCTCCTCGTCATTCGGGAGTAGGAACTTCTCCGCTGCCCATAAGCCTGCATCTACGGCTAATCCGCCTAGAAATCCAACGGGATTAAAACGCAGAAACCTTGTTGCCTTGCTGACTGTACGAGCTCCCTTCAACAACTTACCCAACCAGCCGACCTTCTTCGTTGCAGAGGCAGCCTTACTCACATCTGACGCGGTCGAAGCCGCTTTAGCAGCATCCGCCATTGGCCCAACTGTTGATTGAACAGATTGAACCGTTTCAGCTGTTGCCTGAACGACGTTCGAGGAATCATCCACAGTGGACTCAGACTTTTCTCCATCTCCATCTCCATCTTCATCCTTCTTGCCTCCAAAAAGACCCATAGCAAGACCAGCTCCCCCAGCTAAGAAACCTCCCCATTTGCCGAGTTTTTTCGCCCTCCCTAATATACCTGCCCCGCGCCTTTTTTTTGGCGCTGGGCTTGGTTTACTATTATCAACCTTTGTATCCTTTGGCGAAGGAGCTTGACCTTCCCCATTCGATCCGGCAGCTGCATTCGCTAAATCCCGCCGGGCATTTGAGGTAGGTTTCGGTGAGGATTTCTGGTCTGCATCCGTACCCGTATTCGTTGGAGGACTCTTGCTATCATTGGGCTTGGCATTATTAGGGGGAGAATTTTTATCCTTATTCGAGCCACTTGCCGCAGACTTCAAAGAATCAGCTGTATTCTCTTTTTCTTTGCCCTTATTGGATGGATTGCCCTTGTCTTTGGCTTCCCCTTCATTTTTAGTACCGTTAGCAGCTTTTCCAAGATCTTTCTGTGGATCATCTTTTCCACCGCTAGAACTTTCAGACTCCCCATTCGATTTGGAACCGCCCCGTTTCTTCTTAATTTTGCTATACATTTCTTTGCCAAACTTTATATTGTCTGAAAGATCTCTAAAATTTGAGACTTCATCATTTAAACTCTTAAAACCTTCGTAAGCATCGCCTATATAATCAAACCAAGATTTGGGTTTATCCCCCTTCTTGTCATCATCCTTTGAACACTTACACAGAATAAAAGGTAGAGCAAAAGCTGGCTTCTGCGAGAGCGAAGCGGGTAACTGCTGGGCAATAGACGAAGCAAGCTCATTCGTATTCTCAATCACAACCCTGTTTGAAGATGATGAGTTTCCATTTGTTGCTATCGTTATCAATGGTGAAACACCGAGTGAAGCTACCTGCCTCTGTAAGGAAACGAACATCGTGTTCAATTTAGAAAACGTAATGCTATCAGACGTAGCAGAAGGAAAGGTAAGTCCTCCTATCTTCGGTGTCTTCTGTCTTCCATTTCGCTTCATCTGCGCGGTCTGTTCCTTAATGCTGTCCGTCAAAATGCGGGAGACGACGCCCATCTCATCGAGCTTCCCGTTCATGGTGCGCAGTTCGCGGTAAATATTTTTGGAGATCCGATCATCCATTGGGTTAACCCCCTCCTTTCCCGTACATCCATTCCACAGCGGCGGCGGCTTCGCACAATTCCTCAATGCTCATGCCGCTCGCTTCTGCATACGTAATGCCGCCCCGGCTGTTCAGGACGACACGCCAGAACAATTGCCGGAGCGGATTGCGGGAGATGGATTGCTTATACGTCGGATGATTCGGATTCCAAGGGTGTATCGACCATGCCCAAGAAGCGCGCACACTCCAGCCAGAGCGGCGTCATCAGATCGGTCTTCTCTTCAAGACCCTCCCAGCTTAGGCGCGGAGACACGATGACATGTTGGAGGAAAAAGTCCATCGACGCTTCAAGCTTCCATCCCCCGTCTGCCTTCAATGCTGCATCATACAATCGCATGAGTGCCCGTGCGCCTGGATGCTGCAGCACATATTCCTCAGTTTCAATCGTTACTGTCTTTTGCTTGCTCACAAGTAGCCACCCTTTCCGAATCCTTTATTAATGAAAGTTAGTTCTTATATTCACTATTCTGTTCGATGCATATAATCGAGAACTTGGATTTCAAATTCACGATCCTCAAGCTCTGAGCCGTACGAAGCAGCCGGCAGCTTCTTGATGACAGCCTGATTACCGCTAATTGTTTCTCCCGGCTTGTTATTGGACTTCACCGTGATTTTGAATAATTTCTTCTCATTCCCCAGTCGATATAAGAGGGGCAATTGTGGGGACGTTGACATCACCGTAAGCTTAATCGTACCGAGCGGATTGTTCTTATAGGCAATCGCTACCTCGCCGCGCGCGCCGACATGCGTCACCGTCTGCTCCTCATCCTTTTCACAGGTAACGAATGTATTCTCGCCAAATCCCGTAATGTGTTCATCGTTAATGATTACAGATACTTGCTTTGCATCATAAATACCGATACTCATAGATAAGCACCATCCTTTAATAGAAAATGTTGTGTGATAAACAAATCACTTTTTAGCACCGAGAAGGTTGCAAGAACTCGAAGCGTGTACTTCTGAAGCGAGCTTTGCTTTGCAAAGCTTGTAAGGAAGCGCGCAGTGTAGCTAGACTACATGAGCACTTGAAATGTTTCCGAAGGAAACATGCTTCGAAAGCATATGCTTTTCGAGAGTGAATGCAAGATTCGATGTCGAG
>NZ_MAIS01000282.1:0-682 GCF_001680695.1 Paenibacillus sp. KS1
TTATCGTGATCTTTGTCCTCATTTCATTAATTTACTATCGTTGTGCAATTAGAGGCCCACTTGATCATGGTGAATTGAAGCGAATAGCAGAACAGCGGCTTGAGGAAGACTTTGGTATGAGATTTATAGCGGACAATGTTACTTATCGCCCAAATGAAAACCGCTCGTTTTATAAAGTAGTCCTTCATCCGGAGGGGCATGAGGAAGTTAGAGTGGATGTAAGCATTCCGACGGATACAGGGGATGAAATCATCTTTACCAGATGGTCAGGGAGGGGGAATAATTATGCAGATGTGTTATGGGGAGATTATGTGCGTTCCAATATCGAAGCAATTTTAAAAAGTATTTACGCCAATCAAGTTTTTTTTACAACAAAAATATTACTTTTTCAAAATCCTATGGGCGGTCTAGTAATACCGGATCCATATGGAGTAAGGGTTGGGAAAAATTATATAAAAGAGTCTGATGGAGCTCAATTCATAACCTCAGTTGCAATTTTTGTTAATAAAGCACAGTTTAAGAAAGATAATGAGTTATTTAAAATATATAAATTTTTACAAAAATTAAAAGAAGAGAATTTGGTAACAGATCATATTTTGAATATTTATATATTTAATCAAGGGACTCAAAACTATTTCAATAATCTTAATAAGGATGAATTTGAAGAAGTAATTAAAAAATA
>NZ_MAIS01000138.1:0-9343 GCF_001680695.1 Paenibacillus sp. KS1
ACCCCTCCGGCATGCATGCCGGAGGGGTGTTTATTTATGTGCTAAATGAGACCAATTGCTTGCAGACCATTTCGAATTCCGTCTTCATTATTTGAGGATGTCACATAATTAGCATGCATCTGAATATCATCGGATGCGTTCCCCATCGCCACACCAGTGCCAACGAATTGTAGCATTTCAATATCGTTCGTGCCGTCGCCAAAAGCATAGCAATGCTCCCGAGAAAATCCGGCATGCTCGATCATCTTTTGCAGCCCAACAGCTTTTGTTGTATCGGCATGTAGAAAGTCTACTGCGTTGGTGCCCCAGCGATGCTGCTGATAATCAGGGAAGTGTGCGGCGTATTCCATTCCATCCTGCTCATTGCAGAATAGTAAGATTTGATAAACGGGCTTATTCGAATCACTGACCTGCCGAACTGGCAGTCGCTCAATTTGGAACTGCTTCAGTGCCTCGATAAATGTATTCTGCATCATGGACTTCTGCATGGCATCTGCCTGCAAGTAGACGAGAGGATGGTTGCGCTCGTCAGCCATTGTAGTTAAGCGGTCAACTTCAGCAGCTGGAATCGGATTATCATGGATAACTTGTCCTTCAAAGACGACATACTGTCCGTTCATGGACACGAAGGAATGGATATTGAGCTCCTCACATACCCACTTGAAGGATGCTGGACAGCGTCCGGTTGCAATCGCTGTATATATGCCGGACTGCTGGAGCTGCGTGATAGCCTGCTTCGTAGAAGGATCGATCCGCTTCTGTTCATTCAATAATGTTCCGTCTATGTCAAAAAATACGATGCTTCTTGTCATCATTTATCTCTCCTTCTTCATGCTGCTCGGCTGCGAGCCGTTCTGCCGTAACGCCCTCTTGCATGAGATGAAGCAATGCTGTACGTGCTTCATCTCATGCATCGGTTACGCCAGCAGATAACGGCTACAGCTATAACGTAACAGATGAAATGCATTTCATAGCAAGCTTTTTTTACTTTTTTTCAGACAACGGTTACCATGCGTTATAATAAAGAGTGCGATGGATGAATGAGGGGGATTACGTATATGGCGAATATTAAGCAGATTGCGGAGCTATCGGGGGTATCCGTCACCACGGTATCCCGTGTATTGAACAATCATCCCTATGTGAGTCAGGAGAAGCGTGAGGCCGTCATGCAGGTGGTCGAGCAGCTTGATTACAGTCAAAATTTCAATGCGGTTCATCTAGTCAAAGGGAGAACACAGATGATTGGCATCCTCCTTCCGTGCATGGATATGCCTTTCTTCTCCAGTTTCATGACGGGATTGGCAGATGAAGCGCTGAAACATAAATATAACCTCGTATTTTTTCAAACGGATTATAACGAGGAAGAAGAGCTGCGCGCGCTTCATATGTTGAAGCGTAGACAAATTGACGGACTGATTATTGTATCGAAGGATTTATCATGGGATACGATTGAGGATTACGCACACAATGGGCCGATTGTGTCGTTAGAGCATGCTGGCAATCGCCCGATCACCTCGATCAGCTTCGATTACTATGGAAGCTACAGCTATGCCATGCGCTATCTAATCGATAAAGGTCATCGACATATCGGGATATCAGTCTGTAGGGAGTATAGCTACAATAGTTCAATCCGCTTGCAGGCCTATATGGATGCCCTGCGGGAGATTGGTGTAACTCCCCATGAGGATTGGATGTTCTATCGAAGCAGTAACATACAGCATGGAGCTGAGGTGCTTCAGAGGTGGATTGCCATGGATAATCGTCCGACCGCTATTATTGCTTCTGGCGATGAAGTTGCGGCTGGGATTATATTGGAGGGACGGAAGCGGGACATCTATGTACCGGAACATCTGTCCCTGATAAGCTGTGAGAACTTCCCTATGGCGGCAGTAATCGGCGTAACTTCGATTGATTATCGCAACGAAGAGGCTGGTGCTGCCATGTTCAAGGCTTGCTATACCCGCATAATGCAGCCAGAAGCGATGCCAGAGCAGCATATTATGCGTTTTGATTTCGTAGAGCGAAGCTCGGTGGCGAGTCTAATATAGAACAAGACCCAGGGCATCCCTGGGTCTTGTTGGCGATATTCTCGTTATGTCTGAAGCCTATTGAGGTAACTGGCATGCTGCTGTGACCTATTCTTGAGCTG
The DNA here is from genome assembly GCF_001680695.1 of Paenibacillus sp. KS1. Lineage (NCBI taxonomy): Bacteria > Bacillati > Bacillota > Bacilli > Caryophanales > Paenibacillaceae > Paenibacillus > Paenibacillus sp. KS1. The sequence continues at coordinate 2,150 of NZ_MAIS01000138.1, forward strand.
CTTATGAACTACTATTCAAATGGAACACGTGCTTCGCTAACACTACGGACGGACTTGTGCACGTGTACTGCCGTACAACGAGAAGCGAGTCCACACAGTATTGATAAGCAATAACGCTCCCGACATAATAAAGATCCCCTCTATCCCGATCACGCCGGAGACCAGTCCTCCGACGATTGGCCCAACCATATTGCCTAGTGCCAGTGTGCTGCTGTTGAAGCTGTAAGCTCGGCTTTCCATTCCGTCTGGCGTATATTTGCGAATAAGCGAGTTGACGGAAGGGAGAAGACCTCCCATAAATATGCCAAGCACGAATCGTACGGCAGCAAGCTGCCATACTTGATTGACGAATGCCTGAGGGATTAAGGAGCAGGCTGCACCAATAAGACAGACGGTCAAGATGCGATGCGACCCGATCCTATCACTAAGCTTCCCGAGTATCGGCGAGCATATCATATTGGATAGCCCGGTAACCGCACTGACAATGCCCGCGAGCAGCGCAAGATCTTTCTGTGACCCATGCAGCTCTTGTACATAGAGCGGAAGCAGCGACATGGGGCTGAGCATTGCAAATTGAAGTAGGAAGGTTACAGCCAATAACGACTTCAATTGCGGGATGCGAGCCAATTCCTTGAAGCCCTCGAGTACAGACTTTTCGGCTGCGTCGTTTGCCTTCTCGCGGTCGAATGATTCCTTCACCATGAACATCGTCAGCAAGGTCGCGAGGAAGAGCAAGGTGCCTGTAATGTAGAAGATAGGGCGATATCCGACCCAATCGGCTAGAACGCCGCCAATCAGTGGACCCAAGATAGATCCGGCAACGACGCCGGATTGAAGCACACCCATCGCGAAGCCCATTCGTTCCTTCGGTGTCGTTGACGATACGAGGGCAACGGCGGCAGGGTTGAACCCGGAAATGGTTCCGTTCAGCATGCGCAGCAGCAGGAGGTGCCAAGGTGTCTGCGCTAGCCCCATTAACGCGGTTACTGCCGCCATTCCGAATCCAGAGCGGAGCAGCATTACTTTACGACCGTACTTGTCGGCAAATTTCCCCCAGATTGGCTGGAAGATGAATGAAGTGAAGAAGTTCGCAGCAAATATAAAACCCGACCAGAGTGCGATTTGATGGGTATCGGTTAGCCCGATATCATGCTGCAAATATAAAGCGAGAAACGGTGTTACCATGGTCATTCCCGCCATGGCAAGAAATGAACCGAACCATAAAATGATGAGATTTAGTTTCCATTGCTGCATATATCCTGTTCACCACTTTCTTAGGTCACGGTCCGTCCGATGTGCCAGCAACTGGTATCAGTATACCATATTGTACTATAACAATGTTGTCATATTGAAAGGTGTCGTGCCGATCAATCTTACACCTCGTTAATTTTCGTGAAACTCACTGTGCACCGTATGTTGGATTTCGCAAATCGCTCCGGCCATTCTTCCCCTTTATAAGCGGGGTACCCGATTTTATTGCGCACATGCATGCCTACTCCGAGGCAATCTGTCCGATTCTCCTGCAGAAAGTGAATGACTTGCTCATACTTGCGCTGAAGCTCTTTGGCAATGTTTGTTGAAGTGCCGACTTTATTGTTGCCGAGCTCGTTCAATGAAGAGGTGGTGGCTCCTTTGATACTAAGCACGATTTCCACCTCCGGATGGGGATCTGTTCGAAGGACTCGCATTTCCCTTCTGACTTGAGCGTTCTCAATAATGAGCGGCTGGGTGGTGTTAAGATGCTTCTCAGCGATATACAGTGGGGCAGTCATCCGGTTATGACGCATAGTGAGCATGAAGTTGACATCCTCCTCAGGTATGGTTGCGACCCAATTTCCATTACGGAATAATGCCATTCCATGAATAGATACATTATTATTATCGAACCTCGCAATCGAACAGATAGGCTCAATTCCGTCATCCAGATCATCTCGGATAAAGTTGAAGAGCGAGGACAAGGTTAAATTTTTGTTTTTGTGAAGCTTCATCAGCAATTGATATAGTGGCAGGTTCAGCTCTTCCTTCGGTGCTTGGAGGATAGAGTTCGCCTTGCCCCGTACCATGAGCAGGTTAGAAGTGAGCGGGAACTTCGAATCATAGACGAGATGTCGAATGGCATTCCATATAGATGAGAATACCTACTCCCCAGGCTTTGCATGTTGGTGACAAGGCTGCGCCTCCGATCTCATCTCATGTTTACTTCCGTCACCCGCCACAACATCAGTTACTGGGTGCGCCACAGATTGCGGCATTAGGGATCGGGTCAAGAACATATAGAAGGGCACTCCATTTAAGCAGATATACTCCCGATTGATACTGCGCAGATGGCATAGGTGCGCAATGAAGACGATGAAGAACACCATCAGCCCGAAGTAGCCAAGAAAGCCGGCTAACAGAATCGCAACAAAGCGCAGCAGGCGCAGTGAGGTCTCCATGGTATAATTCGGCACGATGAAGGAGGACAACGCACCGGCCGCAACAGAGACGATAAGTACATTCCCGGCTAGTCCAGCTTGAACAACGGCTTGTCCAATAACGAGACCGCCTACGATACCGATAGTCTGTCCAATCTTCGTCGGCAGCCGAACTCCTGCCTCTCGAAGCAGCTCGATGACAAATTCCATCAGCAGCGCCTCAATCATCGGGTCAAAGGGAACAGACGAGCGTGAACTAACAATGGTCTTCAGCAACGTAGCCGGAATGAATTGATAGTGATAGGTTGTAACAGCCACATAAAAAGCACTAAACATAATAGAAAGCATGAAGGCAGCTAAACGCAGAAAGCGAATAAAAACGCTGAAATGCCATCTCTCATATGCGTCCCCTGTTGATGCGAAAAATTCCAAGAAACGTGCAGGAGCCGCCAGCACGGAAGGGCTGTTATCAGTAATTAGCGCGATTTTGCCAAGCGATAGACAACTAGCAATTGCATCAGGCCGTTCTGTATCGTACCATTGCGGGAAAAATGAGTACGGCGAATTCTCCAAATGTTTAGCAACTGTATTTCCATCCATCAAGTAGGTGGTCAAAGTAATATAGCGTTACTTCTCCGTCAGCATAAGAACGCATGGTTAAGTCATCGCATTCATGAAACGCGTCATTCAACTGCTGAAGCAAGTCCATAAGTGCTGTCCCTCCTATGTGTCCCTAATCCATGAGCATATGATGTGCAACATTATAAATTTTATGAAGGTAAGGTTGTCTCGAATGTGTCCATGTTCAAATTTGAATACGCAGAATGAATGCAGAGAAGTGGTGGAATATCGGCAAAGGAGGGGCATGTATGATAAAATGTCAAGGTCTGTTCATTTCTGGACGTCGATTGTCAACAGATTGTCATAGCTTCGAGAGATGGTCTGGTTGTGGTCGTTCTGGAAAACGGGCATAATGGAAGCGTCAGGTTGTAACAATTTGCACAATACCGTTCGTTCGGAGGGTATCTATGACTTATAATGATCGTTTTATCCGCGCATGCCGCAAACAATCAGTAGATCGCTTGCCAGTATGGTATATGCGCCAGGCGGGTCGCTATGATCCGGAGTATCGCAAGATTAAGGAGAAGTACAGCTTACTTGAAATATGCCGCCAGCCTGACTTGGCTGCGGAAGTGACGATGATGCCAGTGAAGAAGCTTGGTGTCGATGCCGCTATCCTCTACTCAGACATCATGAATCCAGTCGCATCGATGGGGATTGATTTCGATATTGTAGCGCAGATTGGTCCAGTTATTCATAATCCGATCCGCACTGCTAAGGATGTTGAGCGCTTGAAGCCAGTTGATCCAGAAGGAGATCTTGGGCATATTCTCGAGACAATTCGGATACTGGACGCGGAGCTGAACGTACCGTTGATTACATTTACGGGAGCACCGTTCACGATTGCGAGCTATCTCATTGAGGGACGGCCATCGAAGTCCTATATTCGGACGAAGACGATGATGTATGAAGCGCCGGAAGTATGGTTCGCTCTTATGGACAAGCTGGGCGATATGGTTATTCGCTATATTCGTGCACAGATTGCGAATGGGGGCAAGGCATTCCAGTTATTTGACAGCTGGGTGGGTTCCTTGTCGCCACGTGATTACGTGAGATATGTCCTCCCTGTTATGGAACGGATATATTCTGAATTATCTGATTTGGGTGTGCCAAGCATCTACTTCCCAGGCGTTAGCTCAGGTGAGCTGCTGCCGTATTTGCATGAGCTGAAGGCTGATGTGATCGGATTGGATTGGCGTGTGTCGATTGCAGAAGGTCGCAAGCGCTTGGCTGGCAAATATGCGGTGCAAGGCAATCTTGATCCTTATCTGCTGACCGGTCCGATGGACATTATTCAACGTGAAGCGGCTCATATTATAGACGAAGGCGTGAAGGAGCCAGGTTATATATTCAACCTTGGACACGGACTATTCCCAGAGGCATCGTTAGACAAGCTGAAGCAATTAACGGAATTTGTTCACTCGTACTCGGCTGAAGCCATTGCTTCTCGTAAATAGAACTTGGCAGTAAATCACGATGGAGGTGGCGCATGAGTAAGAGAAGAGTAGGGGTCCTCGTCATGTCTTACGGGACACCACGCAGCATGGAAGAAATCGAACCCTATTACACGCACATCCGGAGGGGAAATCCGCCTTCTGCCGAGCAGCTAACTGAACTGCAAGAGCGCTATGAAGCAATTGTAGGCGGTGTATTTCCACTTCGTGAGCATACGGACCGCCAAGTCGCTGGCTTGCAGCTTGCCTTGGATCGACTCACGAAAGATACAAATGTACAGTATATGTGCTATCAAGGGTTGAAGCATGTTCAGCCTTATATAGAAGACGGCGTAGCGGCAATGGCGCACGACGGTATTACGGAGGCCGTAAGTATTGTTCTGGCTCCGCATTACTCCGTGATGAGTGTCGGCGGCTACAATAAACGTGCTCAGGAAGAGGCGGAAAAGCACGGTATCCGGATGAAATGTGTGAATAGCTATCATCTGCATCCGGAACTTATTGATGCACTTGTGAAGCGAGTGAATGAGCAGCTGGATGCATTCGTACAGGAAGGAGCGGATCGTGAAGCGGTTGAGGTGCTGTTCAGCGCCCATAGCTTACCGGCACGAATACTGGAGATGAACGATCCGTATCCAGATGAATTGAATGCAACAGCTGCAGCTATAGCCAAGCAGTGTGGCTTGAAGGATAGCCAATGGCGCTTTACATGGCAAAGTGCAGGCCAGACTGCAACACCATGGCTTGGCCCTGATATATTAGACACGCTGTCCACTGTTGCGGACGAGGGAACCAAGTGGGTGCTGTCTGCACCGATCGGATTCGTATCCGATCATTTGGAAGTCCTGTATGATTTGGACATTGAAGCGATTCAGAATGCACAGAACTTGCAGCTTGGCTTCAAGCGCATTCGCATGTTGAACGACGATCCACAATTCATGTCGGTATTGGCCGACACGATTATGAAATTGGATCAATAGGGAGCTAGAGAAAGAAGGGGCGTAACATGAACTGTTCGCGGGATCTGGTCATCATCGGCGGGGGAATAACGGGGTTGTCCGCTGCCTACTACGCGGCAAAGAAGGCGGAAGAGAACGGACGAACTCTGAATATAACTATCATTGAGCAAGCAACACGACTTGGAGGCAAGATCGAGACCTTGCGCAAGGATGGATGTGTTATCGAGAAGGGACCGGATTCCTTTCTCGCCCGTAAGATGCCGATGATCGATTTAGCACGCGATCTCGGACTGGAGACGGAGCTTGTAGCTACGAATCCACATGCCAAGAAGACATACATTGTAAGGCGGGGGGTTATGCATCGCATGCCGCCAGGCCTTATTCTTGGAATTCCTACTGAGCTTACTCCATTCGCGAAGACAGGCCTTATTTCTGTCATAGGCAAACTGCGAGCGTTGATGGATTTGTTCAAGAAGCCGCGTATGTCGACTGAGGATGAGTCGCTAGGCTCATTCTTGGAGCGGCGATTAGGTCATGAAGTGATGGAGCACATTGCAGAGCCGCTGCTTGCCGGTATTTATGCAGGTGATATGAGCAAGTTGAGCTTGCAGCAGACGTTCCCGCAATTTGCTGAAGTAGAACGGAAGTATGGTAGTCTTATCAAGGGAATGATGGCAAGCCGGAAGGCTGGACAGAATCTCCCTGGATTGCCGGATGTGGCAAGAGGCTCCACCTTCTTAACGTTCCGCAGCGGACTAACCTCACTTGTTGAGCGCTTGGAGGATGTGCTGCGAGAATTGAAGGTGAATGTTCAATTGGGCGTGAGTGCTGACCGATTCGAGAAGATGGAAGATGGCCGCTATCGCATCCATCTCCATGATGGGAGCCAGATAGAGACGTCCTCAATCGTGGTCACAACACCATCGTACCATGCTTCGACCTTCTTAGAGGGACATGTGGATACATCTGCACTACGGGCGATTGAACATGTATCGGTTGCCAATGTTGTCAGTGTATTCGAACGCAGTGTGGTGAACAAGCCGATGGATGGAACTGGCTTCCTCATCTCACGCAAAGAGAAGCGAGCCATAACGGCTTGCACGTGGACATCGATCAAGTGGCCCCATACTTCAAGAGGGGATAAGCTTATCGTTCGCTGCTACATTGGGCGAGCGGGAGATGAGGAGCGTGTCGACTGGCCGGATGAAGCGCTGAAGCGCACGGTTCGCAATGAATTGCGAGACCTTATGGGAATTACATCCGAGCCGGAGTTCGTAGAGGTTACGAGACTGAAGCACTCGATGCCGCAATATCCGGTAGGACATGTGCAGGCGATTCAGAAGCTGCGCGCGTCAGTTGGAACTCAATTGCCAGGTGTATTTCTTGCGGGTCAACCCTATGAAGGGGTTGGAATGCCAGACTGTATTCACAGCGGGCGAATGGCGGGCGAACAGTCCGTTGCAATCTTAGCTGAGACTGCTTCAGAGAACGGCATGCCGACAGCATGTGCGAGCAGCATGGCCTGAACGCTTGCAGAAGCTTGCAGTTCCTGACATACTGCCATGATAAAATGAGTGCGATATCGTACGTATATAAATAGATCGTGATAATTAGGAGGTCGTGTATGAACACGGCCTCTTTTTTTGTATTGTTCATGCGGTGCAAATTGGTGCAAAAAGATAGATGTCTGCCCATGAGTCTGACTAACATCTGCTGGAACTAGAACTAGAACTAGAACTAGAACTA
>NZ_MAIS01000050.1:0-45210 GCF_001680695.1 Paenibacillus sp. KS1
CTTCGGGTTATGAGCCCGACGAGCTACCAGACTGCTCCACCCCGCGATACGATTCAACAGCTGAACTTCTTCAGCAGCGACAAGTATTACTATACAATAGTTGCATATGTTCAGTCAAGAGAAAAATTAAAAATGTTTGAATAAGTTGTACATGATGGGCTAAGGAAGAAATCGTACCCCGTATTTTCCTCTACGTGATCGATATACTTCAATCTCCTTCATTGCCTCATATCCATAAATCCAAGCATCATGCTCCAGCCGCTGCTGCAAACATCGAGCTTGAAATCTGGAATCGTACAACTTGCCCCAATAGACCCAGTGCACTTTATCACCCTCTTCTTGTCATCAGCTCCCTCCCCTTCCCCTACTATTCCCCAATCGTGCAAAAAAGAACCGGCAAGCTCACTTGGAGCCACCGATTCTTCCTGCATTACGATGATTAACCCTTGTATACGTTTCCTGGAGGAGTATCATTACCGTTCGGATTCTTTTTCGCTTGAATCAAAATTTGGTTCCCTTTTGTTTCCCATTCCTTCAAGGCATCCGCAACGGATTTCTTCTTCTCGATCACTTGCTGCATCAACTCCGTACCAAGCTGATTGATCTGCCAGTAGCTTCCGTCCATCATGAACTTCTCCATATCTGTCTTTGTAGGAGGAACCGGCTTTGTTTTGTAGAACGCACTGACATTAATGTTAGTGCCATCCTTAGGCTTAATGTACTTTTGACGAGATACCATTTCCCAACTGCTGCGGGAACGAAGCTTAGCCCAATCTTCACTATTAATAAACTTCATGAATTCCCAAGCATCGTCTGGGTTCGCTGCTTTTTGATTGATTGCAAAAATATTATACAGCTGAGAACCGCCAGATACTCCAGGAGATTCTGGATGTGACGGAATGGTTACAACATCCCAATCAAACTTCGTAAAGCCTTTGATTTTGTCAGCATTCTTCATGGCATCTGACAATTCCGTATTAATGTAATTATAGTCTCCGATCGCCATCGCAACCTTCCCGGACAGGAAGTTATCATGTCCGAACGGATTTTCATTTTCCGGCGTTTGAACAGGCATTTCAGTACTGTTGGCAGGTGGGACGATTTTCTTGATCGCCAGATCACTTACCGTAGTCCATACTTTTTCCCATTGCGGCGTGTTTACCGTCATCTTCTCGCCTTTTTCATCGAACATACGAAGATTTAATGGCGGAATATATAAATTCATCATATCGCTAAACACATCGGAGCCATTATAACGATTGAAGCTGAAACCATACTTACGATCTGCTCCGTCACCTTTTGACAAGTTCGCCGCAAGCGTAAATACTTGATCCCATGTCATATTATCAGTTGGCGGTGCAATGCCTGCATCACTGAAGAGCTTCTTGTTGAAGAACAGTGCATTTGAGGAGAATGTAGGCGCAAGCCCATACAAGCTGTTGTCTCCCATTGCTTTTATCCCATCAATAACCGTTGGTACAAAGTCAGACAAATCAATACTGTCCTTCTGTACAAGTGGATCAAGCTGCTTCAACATTCCTTCTTCCACAAGCTTGCGGAACTGGAACGAATCCGTGACGATGATGTCAACTGGATTCGCAGAATTCAGCAGCTTTTTCATCGCTTCATAGCGATCCGGCTGTTTCTTCGGATCTCCGGAATTATCATATCGCATATCTGCACCATCAAGTGCTGGTACAAGTTCAATACGGATTCCTTTGTGCGTAATTTCAAATGTATCCGTCCACTGCTGACGGAAGTAGGTATCATCATATCCTCCATACTGCATGCCAATGCGCAATACTCGCTCTTGTCCTGGAACAACCTCATCTTTGTTCGTACAAGCAGCCAGCATTGGGATAATCATCGTCAATACCAGTGTAACCGTCAATAATTTACGTACCCAGTTTTTTTTCATCTGGTTACTCCTCCAATTCCTTAGGTGTGCGGATAATAATTTTGTCTCCGTCTAATTCCATAGATGCCTTGTCTTGAATATCGAGAGCTTCCAAATACTCCTTTGGCACTTGCAATCGACCAACTCGATCAACTACCACGTAGGCTTCATGATGATCCTGAAGCCCGAATCCTTCCTCACCTCCACCAGCATCCAAATTCGGATTACGCTTGATGAATTCTGTGCTAGTTAAGCCGTCACGTATCGCAACGACACGATCCACCTTCCCTGCAAGCGACAAATCATGGGTTACGATGACCACTGTTACCCCTAATTCCCTACTCATACGGCGGAAAATATTCATGATCATATCTGATGTCTGCGTATCCACAGATCCAGTAGGTTCGTCAGCAAGCAGCATCTGTGGGCGATTCGCTAGTGAAATCGCAATGGCCACCCGCTGCTGCTCACCGCCTGATAGCTGTTGCAGCTTATTGTGCATGCGATGACTTAGCCCAACCCATTCAAGCAGTTCCTTCGCATATTTGCGATCCATCTTGCCGGCCAGCATCATCGGCACTTCAACATTCTCTAACGCCGTCAAATAAGGAAGCAAGTTGCGCGCATTGTTCTGCCAGATAAATCCGACAGTATCCCGCTTGTATTCAACAAGCTCTTTATCCGAAATTTTAAGCAGATCCCACTTCCCTACCTGAACGGAGCCGGCGGATGGCCGATCCAACCCGCCGAGTATGTTCAGAAGTGTCGATTTCCCGCTGCCGCTGTTGCCGATAATCGCCATCAGCTCGCCTTGCTTAACAGACAAGTTCAGCCCTTGCAAGGCAACAACTTCAATATCATCTGTTTTGAAAATTTTAACTAGCCCTTCACAATGTATCACCGATTAACGCTCCTCTCCCATCTTCACGGCTTGATGGACACGTAGACGACGAATATGCATGAACAACAAGGTCGCCCCAGTAAAGATCATCACGCCAACGACGATGTACAGCTGGATCGTATCTCGTGATTCAAATACAATCCGGAATGGCGGCACCTGCATCTTGGAGCTTTCTGCCGTCTGTAGGAATGGCAGGAACAAGCGGCTCGCCACCTTCCCAAGCAAAATGCCAAGCAGGATAGAAAGCCCTGCTGTAAATAGCTGTTCCAGCAGCAGCATACCGGTTAGTTGTCTGCGCGACAACCCCATTGCGCGCAAAATTCCGAACTGAAGCACACGTCTTGTCAAGTTAAAGAACCAGAACAACAAATATCCAATCAAGGAGATAATGACGGATATTAAGAAGCCCATACTCAGAATGCCAAATACGCCGCCCCGGGTAGGATGCTTGCTCTGTGTTGCAAGCTCGCTTCGTACATCCGTCACGCTGAATATTTCTATCCCTTTCTTTTGCAGTTCTGTAATGACAGGGCCTAGCGGTGCTTTGTCCTTCATTTTCAACCATACTTCATACGGTGTGATTGGTACTTGATCATAAATATAATCTAAGTTCGCAATAAAGAACGGTTTCTCGTCTGGATACATACTCGGCCAATATGGTAGTACCCCAACAATTACGAATTCAACCAACTGCTCCCCAAATCCGATGGAGATGATGTCGCCTTCCTTCAATTGATACTGCTTCGCGACATTGCTCGGGATAATCACAGCGGATTCCGTATACTTCCCTAGTGCATCCAAATAGCGGAACGGATGGTTTGGGAACAAGTCCTGACGGAACCAGGCAACCTTCGAGAAGTCGACATTGTCGATTCCCATAATCTCACCTTGACCGATTGAACGTCCGGAAATGATTACATTCCCCTTCGTCTTCAGCACTCGTGCGGCTCCTTCAACACCCGGCATCTTTTTGAAGAGCTCGAACGGCGGCTCCGTATAAATCGTCTTGCCCGCCTTCGGCGGTTGGTTGCCACCACCACCTTGCCCTGGATTGCCGCCTCCGCCGCCTCCATTGTTTCCTTTGCCTTTATCCTTATCTCTAATAATCTCTTGTTCAGATTCCCATACCGTTTGGACAATGACGTCCGTACCATATTTGTACAAGGTGCGTTCTGTCGAGTTAATGTCAATCGTGCGAGCTGCCGACGCATTGTATACGCCAAGACCAAGTGTAAGAATAAGCAGAATCATAAGCGGATAATACGTCTTGGCAGAACGGGACAACTGCGTAAGCGTCAAATATAGCGGAACTGGCAGCAGCTTGCCGCCAATCCACTGCACGATTTTAAGAATAAGCGGGAACAATCGTAAAAAGAACAGTCCGCACGCAAAAATCGCGAGTGCCGGCACAAAAAATAGAAATGGCTGTACTTGCAGCTGATCAGAGCTCACTCCTGATTGGAATGTCAACAACTGTCTCTCATTAAGCAGGTAATAGCCATAACCCGCCAAGCCCAGCAGCAGGACATCAAGGAACCAGCGCTGCCATACAGGCTTGCGGTCTGATCGTGCCATCTTCTGCTTCAAGTTCACGATAGATGAACGAGCGAAGACTACTGCTGGTATAATGCTTGCGAACAAGGCAATGACAACTGCAGCCACGCCAAACAAAACAGCATCTGTCGTAAATCCTACCGGAATAGACTTCCGATTTACAAACTCCAGGAAGCCGTTCGCCGAGCCTATTGACTTCGCCATAAACCAGCCGAATATAGGGGCCAATGCCAGAGCCAACAGGCCGAGAATGATTCCTTCCAATAGATAAAGCCATATAATTTGCCGCGTACTTGCTCCACGGCTTCGCAGCACAGCAATATCACTTTGCTGCTTCTCTAGCGATTGACTTGCATTCATCGCAATATAATAGAACACCATTGCAATCATCGGTGCAGCAAGCGTGAACAGCATCATTTGCAACTGTACGCTCTGACTGCGGAATTCATTCAATACCTTCGCGAAGGAAATCTCCACTTGCGTTCCCTTCAGCTTCTGGTACAAATCAATATTCAAGCGTTCCAGCATAGAGCTAAGTGAGGACAACTGACTTGTCTTTACCTCGCGCAGATCAAACGCATAATACCAGCTGGATACAGAGATCGGCAGCTTTTTCTGTTCCATCAAATGATCGAACGTTGCCGGTGAGACGTACAAGGAATTCATCATTCCTTCTAAGCCCTGGAACCAATAAGCACTCGTATCTTCTTTCGGCTTAAAAGTACCTACCAACTTCACCTTCAGCACGGTATCCGTGCCGGTTACTGGGTATTCAAGCTCGTCACCAATATGGAGATCATTGCGGTACATGGCTTCCTCCATCATGACAACCTGCAATGTCCCATTCTGCTCGCCATCTTCATATTCCTTACCCAGTGTCCACTCTACTCGGTCGTTCAAATCGGATAAAGAGCCAAGCGTCATCGTTCGAACCCGGCTGGCATCAACCTTGCTCGGATCTACAGGGTAAACTTCTGTTCCTCGGAGCGAACGCGCATTGACAAAGATTTGAGCTGGAAACCCAACCTGCGCCTTCACATCCTCACGTATGTAACGATCAACTTCCTTTAATTCTTTCGGATCCGTCTTGGTTCCACCTGTCGCCTGGTACTTGATTGACAACGAGCCGGCTGGCATCGCTGCACTATTGTCCTCCAATGTCTTCGAGACAACCCGCTTCAAGGCGCCATCAGCATACATCGGAATGCTGACTGTAAAGGATACAGCCACAATGAGCCCTAGAAGTGTGCTGAACGTAAGCCAGCGGGTATTCCACATTTTCCGGAATAGAAACCGCAACAAAGGAATGCCCATTAGCGACCCACTACTTTCTGTCCAGGCTCAAGTCCTTTTTTGATTTCCAATCTCGTTGCATCCTGTTCACCGATTTCCACGTCAACCTCACGTTTTCCATTGTCATCAACGACTTGAACATAGGTTCTAGCACCAAGCGTGCGAAGTGCGGATGGCGGGATATAGACAACATTGCTGCGTTTCTTCGTAATAATGGTCGCACCAAGCATGGATCCACGCGTTACTGTAGAAGGCAGCTTATCATTCAATGTCACCGTTACATATTTATCAATCCGATCCTGTTCAGGCATATTGCCCCCGCCCGGATTGTTGTTGTTGTTGTTGCCTCCATTGTCCTTGTCTGATGTAGGAGCAGGAAGCGCCTTAACCTTTCCTTTTAAAATTTTGCCTGTCGAATTAATGCTTAGTTCAACATCCATTCCAGGGGCAATTTTCTTCAAATCATCCTTCGGTACATCCACCGTAACAACCAATCGGGATGTATTGGCGATTGTCGCGACAGGGTCATACTTCTTCGTCATATTCCCTTTCTTCGCAGCGACGTTAACGACCGTTCCAGCGAATGGAGCAGTAACCAATCCTTTTGCAATATCGTTTTCTACTTCCGCAATCTTTTCGAGAGCCTCTTCGTATGCGATTTGCTCATCTTCGAATAGAATTGGATCCATCTCATCCTTCTGGCGGAGCGTTTCTTTCATCTTCACTTCCAACTTGCGAAGCTCTCTCCGCTTCGAACGCAGATCCCTTTGCATTTCTTCAACATCAAGTACTGCCAATACCTGACCTGCCTTTACGTTGTCACCGTTCTTGACCTTTACATCCTTGACAGGCTTATTATCAAGCGTGAAGAAGAACGTCTCTTCCTGCTCCGACATTACCTTCCCTGTTGCCTTCACATCAGATATCCATTCGCCCTTCATAACATCATATTCGGGCTTCTTCGAGATTGCTGGCGGCGTAATTGTCGGCAGCGTCTCTTCTTGTTCCTCATCTGGAAGCAAGGAACATGCAGAGGTAAGCATCATGACCCCGCACATCAATATCAGCGCGGAGCGGCGCCATTTCTTCCTTTTATCTACTGCCTTATGAGATGAATTTTCCGTCGACCATTTCATAAACATGATCAGCTACCTCCAAAATTGTAGGATCGTGGGTTGTCATACAGATTGCGATCTTCTCAGAACGTATAATTTGCCGGAATACTCCCATGACCTGTGCACCCATCTGTGAATCAAGTTCTGCTGTAGGTTCATCTGCAAGCAGCAACAGAGGCTTATGCGCGATCGACTTCGCAATCGCAACACGCTGCTGCTCACCGCCGGACATTTCGAACGGACGGTGCTTCATTCGCTTTCCGAGACCAACCAATTCCAAACAATGCTGTACGCGTTCCTTCCATAAATGACGCGGAATGTTCGCCATACGCAGCGACAGCTCGACATTCTCATATGCAGATAACAACGGCATCAAAGCAAACGCCTGAAATATGAATCCGATATCATTGCGTCTTGTAAAGGTGCGCTTGTTATCGCTCCAAGATGAGAGCTCCTCTCCTCGAAAATAAATCTCGCCTTTTGTAGGCAGGTCCAGACCGCCGAGCATGTTAAGAAGAGTCGTTTTCCCTGAACCGGAACGACCTTTCAGCATTACCAACTGACCTGGGTTAACCTGCATATTGATGCCTTTCAGGACATGAAGCTTCTCACTGCCCACTTGGAAGGTTCGTTCCACACCGCGAACTTCGAGGATAGGTTCATCTGTAGCGACAGGAACCGCACGTTCAGGCCATTCTGAAGATGTTTTTTTGTCGTCTATGTATTTCGCCTCATTATTCGCAACTGTCTCGTCCTGATTATGCACTGCGAGATTTGGGGTTGCCTCGTTAGCCTCGACCTCGTCAGCCTGCTTCCGTTTGCGAAGCCATTTCATCCTTATATCTGCCCCTTTCTCGGACATGACGTCAAACTCTCCTCAAGTATAAACGAAAGTTTTGCGTGAAAAGTTACAATGTTCTTAACCGTTTTTCTGTAAAAATGACAAATATTCTGATTATTTTTTGGTAGTCTTTTGTCAGTTCATGACTCTAGCAAAAAAGAGACCCTTCCTCATGATGCAGGAAAGGTCTTCAAGAAATGTTATCTATAGAAATAGAATTCAAAATCAAATTCAAATTCGCCTTCTTTTCTTCTTAGTTGCCCCATGTCGTTGGATCATGACGCCATGCTTGGAGCACATCCATATCTTCGGCTTGAATAACACCATGGTCCAATGCCGTCTGCGTCAGTGCTGTATAGTTCGACAGCGTGCGAAGTGGAATCCCTGCTTCCTCGAATGCAGAAGTTGCTTTTTCCAATTGGTAGCTGAAGATCGCCAGTACTGCCAATGGCTCAGCTCCTGCTTCCTTGACGGCAAGTGCGGCTTTCAAGGAGCTTCCACCTGTAGAAATCAAATCCTCTATGACAACAACCTTCTGTCCAGGACGAATGATTCCCTCAATTTGATTTTGCTTTCCGTGGCCTTTTGCCTTGTCGCGAATATAAGCCATTGGCAAGCCAAGCTTGTCCGCTACCCAAGCAGCATGCGGAATGCCTGCTGTAGCTGTGCCTGCGATAACTTCTGCATCAGGAGCGTATTGTTTCACCAAGGAAGCAAATCCTTCTGCAATTGCATCTCGAATCTCTGGGTAGGACATCGTCAAGCGATTGTCGCAGTAGATTGGAGATTTAATGCCTGACGTCCACGTAAATGGTTCATTTGGACGAAGCGCTACCGCTTGGATATTTAATAGATGCTGTGCAATTGTGCGTTCCAGGTTCGTTGTAGTCATTAGTTCAACAGCTCCTTCATAATAGATAGAATCGCGTCGCGTGGATTCGGTGCAGCAGTTATCGGGCGGCCGACCACAATATAATCTGTTCCTTGCTCAAATGCTTGTGCTGGAGTCATGACACGGGATTGGTCACCCTTTGCACTGCCTGCTGGACGAATCCCAGGCGTAATCGTCTGGAATTCTTCTCCGCAAGCAGCCTTAATTGCAGTTACTTCCTGAGGCGATGCCACAACCCCGTCAAGCCCTGCTAGCTTCGTCAGCTTCGCATAACGTACGACAGTGTCAGCTACCTTGCCAGGAATTCCGAGTTCCTCATTCATGACCGTTTCATTCGTGCTCGTTAATTGCGTGACTGCAATCACGACGGGTCGCTTCAATTCCGCATTTTCAGCCAGTGCCGCTTCAACACCCTCCATAGCAGAAGCCATCATCGCTGCACCGCCGCCGGCATGGACATTGAACATATCAACGCCTAGCTTCGTGATGCTGTTCGCTCCACCCTTAACTGTGTTCGGGATATCATGCATCTTTACATCAAGAAAAATTTTGTAGCCTTTATCCTTCAGCTCGCGAACAAACGCTGGGCCCGCCACATAGAACAACTGCATGCCTACCTTCATATAACAAGGGATTCCTTGCAGCTGCTGCAGCAGCTCTCTCGCTGCGTCTGCATTCGGATAATCCAGTGCGACCATAATTCTGCCCGCCGCTTCTGCCTCGCTCCATCGTTTGTTCATCGTGACACCTCTTCGTATTTTTCTCGTACCTTGCCCCAAGCTTCGTCCATAGCCTATTCATACTCCGAGGAGGCCTTGCGGCCTCCTCGATTCTGCTTCTATTGTGAGACGATACTCGTCTATTTCTTCAGTGATTACTTCTGAACAACCGGCATTGCGCGGGATGAGAAGTTGATTTGCTCCAGCATGCCCAGCAGCGCGCGTACAGTATCCAGCGATGTCATGCAGACTACGCCGTTCTCTACTGCTTCGCGGCGAATGCGGAAGCCATCGCGCTCTGGCGTTTTGCCCTTCGTCAAGGTGTTGACAACGAAGTGCGCCTCTCCTCCGCGGATGAGATCCAGAATGTTAGGCGAGCCTTCTGTCAGTTTCTTGACATTTGTCACGCTCAGACCTGCATTTTCAAGCGCAACCGCTGTTCCACCTGTCGCAATGATCTTGTAGCCAAGGCCCACGAAACCGCGCATCAATTCAACTGCTTCTTCCTTATCCTTATCTGCTACTGTACAGATGATAGCGCCAGTTGAAGGAATCTTCATACCGGAACCGATAAGGCCTTTGTACAATGCCTTCGCATATTGCTTGTCGCGTCCCATAACTTCACCTGTTGATTTCATCTCAGGACCGAGTGTCGGTTCAACGCGGCGCAGCTTCGCGAACGAGAACACAGGAACTTTAACCGATACATGGTCATCTTCTGGCCACAAGCCCTCTTGATAGCCAAGGTCACTCAGCTTCGTACCCAAGATAAGCTTCGTTGCCACATTCGCCATTGGAATGTTCGTCACTTTACTTAAGAATGGAACCGTACGCGAGGAGCGTGGATTCACTTCAATCACATATACTTGGTCATGGTAGATGACGAACTGGATGTTAATCAAGCCGACCGTCTTCAGTTCCTTTGCGATGCGAATCGTAACATCCACGATTTGCTGCTTCAGCTCTTCGGACAAGTGCTGTGGTGGATATACCGCAATCGAGTCACCGGAGTGTACCCCTGCGCGCTCAACATGCTCCATGATACCAGGGATAAGCACCGTCTCGCCATCACAGATGGCATCGACTTCAACCTCTTTGCCAAGCATGTAGCGGTCGATGAGAACCGGATGCTCAGGGTTGATTTTCACTGCTTGCTCCATGTAGGTCAACAGTTCTTGGTCAGAGTACACGATTTCCATTGCGCGTCCGCCCAGAACGTAGGATGGACGAACAAGTACAGGGTAGCCGAGCGATTGTGCCGTACCTACTGCCTCGTCAACAGATGTTACCGTGCTGCCTTGCGGCTGTGCAATATGAAGGCGCGACAGCAAAGCTTCGAATTTCTTCCGGTCTTCCGCTTCATCGATGCTCTCCAAGCTCGAACCGAGAATCCGCACACCAGCAGCTGCCAGCGGTGCTGCAAGGTTGATAGCCGTTTGTCCACCGAATTGGACGATAACCCCTACCGGCTTCTCCTGCTCAATAACATTCATTACGTCTTCGAAGAAGAGCGGCTCGAAGTACAAGCGGTCTGATGTGTTGAAGTCCGTTGATACGGTCTCAGGATTGTTGTTGATGATTACTGCTTCATACCCTGCATCTTGAATCGCCCATACCGCATGTACAGTCGAGTAGTCGAATTCGATACCTTGACCTATGCGAATTGGACCAGAGCCAAGTACTAAGATTTTTTCTTTATTGGATTCAATAACTTCATTTTCTACTTCATAGGTCGAGTAGTAGTACGGTGTTGTCGCTTCGAACTCTGCCGCACATGTATCGACCATTTTATAGACAGGCTTCAAGCCTTGTTGTACCCGATAGTCACGAACCTCGGCTTCCTTCGTGTAAGTGCCGCCAGGCTGGCCTTCACTGCGCAGTTCAGCAATCGCGCGGTCTGTGCAGCCCATGCGCTTCGCTTCGTAGAGCGTTTGCTCAGACAGTGTTTCTTCTTCACGAATGCGGTCTTCAAACTTGATCATGCCTTCCAGCTTGTCGAGGAACCACCAGTCGATTTTCGAGAGATCCTGCAACTGCTGCAGTGTATATCCGCGGCGGAATGCTTCTGCCAGCAAGAACATGCGCTCATCATCTGGTGTTTGCAGACGATATTCCAATGTTTCTTTGTCCAGCTCTTCCGTACCTTTCAACATCAAGCGATGTACGCCGATTTCCAGGGAGCGGATTGCCTTGTGCATGGACTCTTCGAATGTACGTCCGATGGCCATGACTTCGCCTGTTGCTTTCATTTGCGTACCTAGCTTGCGGTTCGCTTGTGTGAATTTATCGAACGGCCAGCGCGGAATCTTCGATACGATGTAGTCGAGTGTAGGCTCGAAGCATGCGTATGTTTGACCCGTAACTGGGTTCATGATTTCGTCAAGTGTGTAGCCGACCGCGATTTTCGCTGCCATCTTCGCAATCGGATAGCCTGTTGCTTTCGAAGCGAGTGCAGAAGAGCGGCTGACACGAGGGTTAACCTCGATGACGTAGTATTGATAGCTGTGTGGATCCAGCGCGAACTGAACGTTACATCCACCTTCAATGTTGAGTGCGCGGATGATTTTAAGTGATGCGGAGCGCAGCATTTGATACTCGCGATCCGACAGCGTTTGGCTCGGTGCTACGACGATACTGTCGCCTGTATGGACACCTACCGGGTCGAAGTTCTCCATGTTGCAGACTACGATACAGTTGTCGTTCGCGTCACGCATAACTTCATACTCGACTTCCTTCATGCCCGCGATGCTCTTCTCAATCAAGCACTGTCCGATTGGACTGTAGCGGATACCTGATGCAACCGTATCGCGCAATTCTTCTTCGTTCGCGCAAATACCGCCACCTGTACCCCCAAGCGTATAAGCAGGGCGGACGATAATTGGGTACCCAATCGTATTTGCGAAGTCAACTGCTTCCTGTACCGAGTTGACAATAACACTTTCCGGTACCGGCTGCTCCAGTTCACGCATCAGGTCGCGGAACAAGTCACGGTCTTCTGCGCGCTCAATGGAATCCAGCTGCGTCCCGAGAAGCTTCACGTTCTCTTGCTCAAGCACACCTGCACGAGCAAGTTCCATAGCCATATTCAAGCCAGTCTGGCCACCCAGTGTCGGAAGCAATCCATCTGGGCGCTCTTGGCGGATAATCTGTGTTACAAACTCCAGAGTAATCGGCTCGATATACACCTTATCGGCCATATTTGTATCTGTCATAATCGTAGCTGGGTTGCTGTTGATGAGAACGACTTCCATGCCTTCTTCTTTCAGTGCTTCACATGCTTGTGTTCCTGCATAGTCGAACTCGGCTGCCTGACCGATTACGATCGGGCCTGATCCGATAACAAGGATTTTCTTGAGGTCGTTATTTTTCGGCATTTTATAGTTCCCCTTTCAGCTGTGCTACGAGCTCCGCTTGGCGCGGAGTCTTAGGTTGATTGCGTTTATGCTCTCGAATCATATCAATGAATTGGTCGAACAAGTAGCTGCTATCATGAGGACCAGGAGCCGCTTCTGGGTGATATTGTACCGAGAAGGCTGGGTACTTCGCATGTGCAAGTCCTTCAATTGTTTTATCGTTATTGTTGATATGAGTTACTTTCAATTCCGTACCTTGCACCGAATCCTCCAGAACTGTATATCCATGGTTCTGAGAAGTAATATAACAGCGATTCGTTGCGAGCTCTTTAACCGGATGGTTTCCACCGCGATGGCCGAACTTCAATTTCCCAGTGTCAGCTCCGCAAGCGAGTGCGAACAATTGGTGTCCCAAGCAGATACCGAAGATTGGGTACTCTTCAAGAAGCTCTTGCAGCATCTTCACAGCATGCGGCACATCCTTCGGATCCCCAGGGCCGTTGGACAATTGAATTCCATCAGGGCGCAAGCGTCGAATTTCGTCTGCTGTTGTGTCATGTGGAACTACTACCACATCACAGCCGCGCTTTGTCAGCTCGCGCACGATACCGCTCTTCGCGCCGAAGTCGACAAGAACGATGCGTTCTTTGTCACCAGGGCTGGAGAACAGCTGCTTCGTTGAAGTGCGTGCTACTTGATCCCGCATCAATTCCGCAACACCTAGCATTTCCTTCAATTCTTCTATTGATTGCTTGCCTGTTGTCAGCAATCCCTTCATCGTACCGAAGTGACGAAGCTTGCGAGTCAGCATGCGCGTATCGATGCCGCTGATGCCTACGATGCCGTATTCTTTCAGGAGACGGTCTACCGAATACTCAGCGCGCCAGTTGCTAGGAACTTCTTCATGTCTGCGCACGACGAACCCGTTTACGTAAGGACGAATGGATTCGAAGTCATCGCGCGTAATGCCGTAATTGCCAATCAGCGGGTACGTCATCGTTACAATTTGTCCACAGTAAGATGGGTCGGACAATACCTCTTGATATCCTGTAATCCCTGTATTAAATACAACCTCACCTACAGACTCACCGTCTGCACCGAACCCCGTTCCTGTAAAGAGGGTACCATCTTCCAACAACAATCTTGCTTGCATGTCCGTCACTCCTCGCTCTCTATCTTGTGCACTTCACGTTGCTATTCTTATCTATCTATATTGGACTATCTATCAATCTTGTTACTTGCTCCATACAAGACGGCCGTCTACGAATGTCTTCACTGGCCATCCCTTCAAGCTCCAATCTGTGAACGGCGTATTCCGTCCCTTAGTCAAGAATTCGTCCGGATTCACCTTATGCTCGGTTTCCAAGTCAATAACCGTAATGTCTGCCGGCGCTCCTTCTTCAAGACGTCCTGTATTCAAGCCGAACGTTCTTGCCGGGTCGCTTGTCATGCGATTGATGAGCAGAGATAGCGGCCATTTGCCTGTCGCTACAAATTTCGTATAAAGGAGAGGGAATGCTGTTTCCAATCCGACAATACCGAACGGTGCAAGCTCCATCCCTTTGGCTTTCTCTTCTTCACTATGTGGTGCATGGTCTGTTACGACAATGTCGATTGTGCCATCTACCAGCGCCTCAATGCAGGCTTCTACATCGCGAGGCGAGCGAAGCGGTGGATTCATCTTCCAGTTTGCATCCAATCCCGGGATATCTTCATCTGAGAGAAGCAGGTGATGTGGACATATCTCTGCAGTCACCTTCACACCGAACTGCTTCGCTTGACGGATAAGCCGAACGGACTGTTCTGTGCTAACGTGGCACACATGATAATGTACGCCTGTCGCTTCTGCCAGCAGCACATCCCGGCCTACATGAATCGCTTCCGATTAATTCGGAATCCCCTTCAATCCATGCTTGCGGGCGAACTCTCCATCTGTTACTGCCGCACCTTTAACTAGCGAATCATCTTCACAGTGTGCGATAACCGGCATGCCCAGTTCCTTGGCCCAGTTCATCGCATCCTTCATCATTTGGGCATTCTGTACACCAACCCCATCGTCAGTGAAGCCGACAACACCAGCATTTTTCAAGGCTACAAAGTCTGTAAGCTCTCTTCCCAGCTCACTCTTCGTAATCGAGCCATAAGGCAAGACCTTCACATAGCCTTCTTGCTCTGCTTTATCGAGAATAAGTTGTACCGTTTCTGGTGTGTCTGTGACTGGACGCGTGTTCGGCATACATGCGATTGTTGTAAATCCACCCTTTGCCGCGGAGTGAGTACCTGTTGCAATCGTTTCTTTATGTTCAAAGCCAGGCTCTCTCAAATGAACGTGCATGTCGATGAAGCCTGCCGATACGAATTTGCCTTCGATGTCATGAACTTCTGCTCCCGCTGGAGCTGCTTCTTCGCGATTCGTAATCCGACGGATGACGCCTTCTTCCATCCAAATGTTAGCGTCCACCAATTCGCCTTCGGTATTTAATATCTTTGCATTTGTTAATACGATCATCGGTTTCTCTCTCCTTACGGTGCAATTGTGAAGTGTTCGTCCATCTGGTTGGTATCTTTCAATTTCAATCTATCGATTTCTTCTATATAAGAAGTGATTCCTATGAGAGTGCTCGCTCCAGTACTGCCATCCGTACGGGAACCCCGTTTGCCATTTGCTCGAAGATTCGCGACTGTTCTGCTTCAACGACCTCGTCATCAATTTCTACATTGCGATTGACAGGGGCTGGATGCATAACAATCGCATGTTTCTTCATCAATGCGACGCGTTCAAGCGTCATGCCATACTCTGACCGGTACGCCGCTGTCGAGTGCATCACTTCTGATTCATGACGCTCAAGCTGTACGCGAAGCATCATGACTACATCTGACTGCAGCGCTTCATCCATCGTCACATACGGTGCATCCAAATCATGAGCACGCATATTATCCGGTGCACAGAAGCTTACGTTCGCTCCGAACTTGCGAAGCGCGTATAAATTAGAGCGTGCCACTCGGCTGTGCTCAATATCTCCGACTATCGTGACATTCAGTCCATCTAGCTGTCCAAAATGCTTGCGCATTGTGTACAGGTCTAGGAGTGCCTGTGTGGGATGCTCATTATTCCCGTCGCCTGCGTTGATCAGCGGCATCTTGACGCGTTCCGCAATTTGTTCCAAGAGCCCAATCGGCTTCAAGCGGATAACCCCTGCATCCATACCCATAGATTCGAGTGTTCGAACCGTATCGTAGATTGATTCGCCCTTCTCTACACTCGAGGAGGATGCAGAGAAGTTGATAACCTCTGCACCCAGACGCTTCTCGGCTACTTCGAACGAACAGCGGGTGCGCGTGCTGTTCTCGAAAAACATGTTGGCTACAAATTTATTTTTTAATGCATCTTGTACTTTAGCACCCTGCCCATCCCAATGTGCGGCTCGATTCAATATGGATTCGATTTCGAATCTGCTTAGTGACTTTAAGCCCAGTAAGCTGCGGTCTTTTACCGTACGTTCCAACTGTATTGTCATTGCTGCTACCCCCTGTGGTGTACGATTTTCACTTCATCGATGCCGTCTAATTCCTTCAAGGCAACTTCAATCTCTTCGGTGCGTGAAGTCGGTACATTTTTACCAACATAATCAGGTCGAATCGGCAATTCCCGATGCCCTCGGTCTGCCAGGACCGCCAGCTGAATCATTTGCGGTCGGCCTTGATCCATTAGTGCATCCATTGCTGCGCGAATCGTCCGTCCCGTATAGAGCACATCGTCGCACAAGATAATTTTCTTATCCTGTATTGGGAATGGCTCGCTAATGTCTGCCGCCTCCCGTTCTTCCCGCTTCTTATCATCGCGATATCTCGTAATGTCCAGCTCTCCGACTTGAATGTTCACATTCTCAATCAGTTGGATTCGTTCAGCAATGCGCCTTGCGAAGAAGATCCCTCTTGTCCGGATTCCGACAAGTACACAGTTTTCAATGCCTTTATTTCGTTCGAGAATTTCGTGTGCAATCCGTGTAAGTGCTCGTCGAATCGCTGCTTCATCCATAATGATATTGAATTCGGTCTTGCTCATTTAGATTTTGTCTCCTTCCGTATTCCCGCCCTTACTCGAGTAAGGACTAGGCTGTATATCGATAGTGTGCGCAGATACAAAAAAACTCCTTGCCCGTAGGCAAGGAGTTGTGTGCATTCACGATATGCGCCGAAAGAAGCTGCATGAAGCTACAGCGCAGAAGTAGAAGCTCTTCGCAATCCATCATAGCTCTCGGCATCTAACGGACATGCTTCTTCCTTCCGCTCTTCACGTGTTCTTTCTCGTAAACGAGCGTTACCTTGCCAGTCTCACGGGACTGATTTAAAGGTCTTATTTGATTAACTGGATTATCCCACTTCTCACGATCCATGTCAAGCAATAGTACTCACATAAATTTTAGAAAATATATTCAACATCGGTAAGTCTGCGCTTGAGCTCACTCATTACACGCTTCTCTTCCGCCTCGCCCCGGGCTTGGAACGTAACCGAAAACCGAATAAAGCTTCCTGCATCATCCCAAGGCACTGTCGAGATTAACTTCTCTCGAATTAAATATTGGGAGAAGTCCTCAGCCGATCTGAATTCTGGCCCGCCCTGCACCGCCTTTGGCGCTTCAACATAGAGGAAGAAGGAACCTT
The DNA here is from genome assembly GCF_001680695.1 of Paenibacillus sp. KS1. Classification (NCBI taxonomy): domain Bacteria; kingdom Bacillati; phylum Bacillota; class Bacilli; order Caryophanales; family Paenibacillaceae; genus Paenibacillus; species Paenibacillus sp. KS1. Next base: position 17,231 of record NZ_MAIS01000050.1, read on the forward strand.
GCGGCTTAACGGCACGGAATCCCGCTTCATTAAGTGCTGCAACCAGCAGGTCATGACGGCGAGAGTATTTGTCAGCGATCGCTTCCGTAATCTCTGGATGAGCCAGGCCGTATGCCGCTGCCTTCTGGATCGCGATGAACTGGCCGGAATCGTTATTGTCCTTGACGTCACCGAATGCCTTCACAATAAGTGGATTGCCGGCAATAAAGCCAATGCGCCATCCCGTCATGTTGTACGACTTGGACAAGGAATGGAGCTCAACCCCAACGTCCTTCGCTCCAGGTACGCTCAAGAAGCTTAGCGGCTTGTTGCCGTCATAGGTCAACGCTGCGTAAGGGGCATCATGTACAATGATGACCTTGTGCTGATTCGCCCAAGCAATGGCCTTGGTAAAGAACTCAACACTCGCTACTGCTCCAGTTGGATTGTTCGGATAGTTCAAATAGAGCAGCTTGGCCCGTTGGCACACCTCTTCAGGGATAGCATCCAAATCAGGCAAAAAGTTATTGTCCGCCGTAAGTGGAATGTTATACACTTCTCCGCCTAAATATTTCGTGTGCGTACCCATTACCGGATAGCCAGGAACCGTCATAATCGTAATGTCCCCTGGATTGATGAAGCAGGAAGGCAGCATCGCAAGCGCTGGCTTCGTACCAATGGAATGAAGCACCTCAGTATCTGGATCAATCCCTTCGACCTGAAATACTTCTTTCAAATAGGTTGCCGCAGCATGCTTAAACTCTGCAATGCCATTATCAGCGTAACCGCGGTTTTCGGGCTTGGACGCTTCTTTTGCCAATGCAGCCACGATACCTGCGTCAGCCATTTCATCCGGTTCACCGACACCCATATCGATCAATTCCACATCAGGGAACTGTAATTTGGCAGCAGCCTTAGCTCGTTTAATCTTTTCAAATTTGTAGATATTCGTGTCTTTTCCGTAATTGGCTCCGCCAATTCGCTCTGCAAATGTATGTTGAATATATGTGTTTTGATAAAATTCTGTCGTCATCTTATCCAGCCCCTTCTCCTGCACCAGTCTTATATCGGTTATGATGCCAATGTATTAACTATGCTTGATAATGACGACGAAAGGAATGAACGATCTTCAATACAATTTGCACTTTTTTTACACGAATATTAGATTATATACTGTTTTGCAACTAAATATCATGGGTTGATTTGCATAATTACGACTGTAAAACAACTATCTATTGCGAATGGAATGAAGCAAGTTTTCCATGTCTTCAGGAAGCGGAGCATGAAGTTCCACCGTCTCCCCGCTTGTAGGATGTACGAATCCTAGCGTCATGGCATGCAATGCCTGTCCATTCATAGTCAGACCGCGTGTCCCTCGACTATACATTGGATCCCCGACAAGAGGATGACCAATGAATTTCATATGCACACGGATCTGATGTGTACGGCCTGTCTCCAATTGCAATTCAACAAGGGTCGCGTCCCCGAACCGCTCCATCACCTTAAAATGTGTTACCGCATGCTTGCTGTTATTCTCGGTTACGGTGTACATCTTCCGATCATGGGTATCACGCCCAATTGGGGCGTCGATTGTTCCTTGATCATGAGGCACATTCCCATGCACAAGCGCCACATATTTCCGAGTAACCGAGTGCTCTTTCAGCTGTGCTGCAAGGTGAACATGTGCGCGATCATGCTTGGCCGCCATCAGCAAGCCTGATGTATCCTTATCAATGCGGTGAACAATTCCAGGCCGAAGTTCGCCGTTAATACCAGACAAATCATGGCAATGGAACATCAATGCATTAACAACCGTCCCCGACGTATGTCCTGGTGCTGGATGGACAACCATACCGCGCGGCTTATTGATTACAATAACGTCCTTGTCTTCAAAATATACATCCAGCGGAATATCCTCAGCTACAATATCAGCAGACTCCGGCTCAGGCATTGTCAGTGTGATGACATCTTCGGCTGCTACTTTATAGTTCGGCTTCACTGGATTACCATTCACGAGCACATGCTGATCACGTATCCATAGTTGTACTTGTGACCGAGAAACCTCTTCTTCAATTGACTCTGTAATAAATTTGTCGATCCGATCTTTCGCATTAGCCGACTCGACCGTCCATATGTATGGCTCTCGACCTTCGTCCCCTGCTTGTTCTTGCATTTGATGTTCTTCTGTCATTGCTTACAATCCCCTCTATGCTAATCCTATGCTTGGTTCGATGAATGATCTTGTTGTTCTGCAGGTGTACCCGTGCCGGATTGATTCTCCCGCTTCACGGTTACGAGCGCATCAAGCAGTACCAGTCCTACACCGATACAGATTCCCATATCCGCTACATTGAATATTGGGAACGTGTACGACCCGAAATTGAACTGCAGGAAATCAACAACTTCCCCTGTAAGCAGACGGTCGATAAAATTGCCGATCGCCCCACCTAAGATCAAGCTGAGTCCCAGTGGCAATATGACCCCACTCTGATGTTTAATCTTCTGCATATACCATACAAGTCCGATTACTACCACTGTCGTAACGACAATGAAGAACCAGCGCTGATTTTCCAAAATGCTGAAGGCCGCCCCCGTATTCCGATGCGACGTAATCAAGAAGAAGTTACCGATTACCGAAATTTTTTCTCTCAGTTGCAAATTCGTAGCGATCATCCATTTGCTTACTTGATCAATCAGCAAAACGATAAAGGCGATAATATAGTACCACACGTGCCACAGTCACCTCATTTAATTTTTATTAAGTGTGAAAGAACTTGAAGCTGTGCTCATTGTATCACAGGAGCCGAACCCAAACCAATCCAACGCCTACGCCATTTACCACGCAGGAACGTCCTTCAACTTGCACATGCTAGACATAAGTTACGCCAACTCGAAAGGAGCGTTCTGCACGAATGAATCGACTATCCTCTGAACAATTAAACAGCTTGCAACAACAATTGCTGCAATCCAAGGCTCAGATCGAGCGCCGTCTTCATCACGGAGATCATTATGGTCTGTCCAATTCCTTACGTGAAAACACAGGAGAGCTGTCCACACTGGACAATCACCCCGCGGACGTTGGTACTGAGATGTTCGAGCGCGGTAAGGACATCGCACTAAATGAGCACGATGAAATATTGCTTGAACGCATTGATACTGCCCTATCCCGCATGGATATGGGACAATACGGCAAGTGTGTTGTATGCGGCAAAGACATCCCTTATGAACGTCTTGAAGCCGTCCCTTCCACGATGTATTGCGTCGAGCATTCCCCTGAGCAGATTGTGTCCGAACGTCGGCCGGTCGAAGAACAGTTTCTTATGCCTCCATTCGGGAGGACTAGCCTTGACGAAGATACGCAAAATGGCTTCGACGGTGAAGATGCTTGGCAAATAGTCGAGTCCTGGGGGACATCCAATACACCTGCCATGCATGAAGAACGCGACGTCGATGATTACGGCAATCTCTACATCGAAGCATCCGAAGAACTCGATGGCTGTGTTGAAGCCTATGAGAGCTTTGTCGCTACGGATATGACAGGACGCCATGTAACTATCGTTCGCAATCGTCAATATCGTCAATATATGGATAACCAAGAGGGCGTCGGGTTATTCGAGCCTGATCAAGAATATGATGCCGATTACGATGGGAGTCAATAGAACTTCGCATCAAGCTGATGTTGAACAATTCGTACAATGTCAGCGATAAAATCACCGATGATAGGCAGATTGAGCGCCCCTAAATATTGCAAAATGTAGACAATGATAGCCGTAAATAGCGTAAATCCAATCGCAATTCCAACACCGCGGGCCGCTCCACCCATGAGATTCACCCAGATCAGCTTGCGCGGATTGAACAGCAATTCATTGTATTCTGAAATTCTAGACTTCTCCATCGCTTGTGCGATTTGCAGCGTATAATCATGAATGCTCTTCATCATTTTTTTAGCATCTTCTTCATCTTGGGGAGAGGTGATCGAGCTGCCTGCTTTCGATTCTCCCTGGGTATCCAATGAACTCGAATCCGTCAGTTGCTCCTTACCCTTGGTTATGCGAGTATCATCCTCTTGTTGAATTATTGTTTGTTCACGCTCGGCACTTGGGTTATGCGGATTTGTAGAATTGTTCGAATCATGCTCTGTCATGACAGACATTTCCTCCTCTGTGAAAGCCGATGTACTGCATCCCCTTATATCGCAAAAAGAGCGTGACCGAACAGATGGATTATCCATCTGCAAGGTCAACGCTCTCCCCTCTTATACTCGTCCGCGATTAACGACCACTATAGATTCCCCTGAATTGGAAACATCTATACGCAGGAACTGTTACGCAATTGCGACACGGATCGTCTTCTGCCCCAAATCAACGGATTCCATACCCTCTTGAGAACCAAACGACAAGTTCGCAACGAGTACGTTATCACGCAGTGTGGACTCGAACGCTTGAATCGCCGCTTGCAATTGCGCATCGACATCCAGAACGATATCGACCCGTTTCTCAATTGGCAGATCAAGCTTCTTGCGCAAGTCTTGGATACCGCGAACAACTTCGCGAACCCAGCCCTCTTGCTCGAGTTCCGGCGTAATCTCCGTATTCAATGCGACTGTAATTTGATAACCTGATGCTGATGCGAAGCCAGATTTCGCTTGCTTCTCAATCAGAAGCTCCTCACGTGTCACCTCGAAGCTCTCACCGTCTTGGTTCGTGAAGTTCCATACACCGGATTCGACGATACGACGAGTGTCCTCAGCAGCCATCGACTTCAGAGCGCCCTGCAGGACACCGACATTTTTGCCGTATTTCTTGCCGGCTACTTTGAGGTTAAGCTTCAATGTGAAATCAACAAAGCCGGAGTCGCTTGTCTCGAGGCGAATCTCCTTCACATTGATCTCTTCCTTGATGACTTCTTCATAAGCCTCCAGATGGAACTCTCGATCCATGGACACGATAAGCTCAGACAGCGGTTGACGCGTTTTGATGCCTGTTTCATTACGTACGTTGCGTGCCAGCTCAACGATTTCACGAGCTGTTTCCATATCGCGTTCCAATTCGGCATCTATCAAGGCTTGATCTGCAACAGGATAGTCAGCTAAATGCACACTCTCGCTTGTGCCGCCAAGATTCATGTAGATGTCTTCTGCAATCATCGGTGCATATGGCGCGATAAGTTTGGACAACGTGAGCAGAACACGGCGAAGCGTTTGGTAGGCGGACAATTTGTCCTCTGTCATCTCGCTGCCCCAGAAGCGGTCACGGGAACGGCGGATGTACCAGTTGCTCAACTCATCGATGTAAGACTCGATAGCTTTTGCCGGATTCAAGAAGTCATTCGCTTGCAGTCCTTTGCTTACACTTGCGATCAGCGTATGCAAGCGAGACAAGATCCAACGATCCAGCTTGTTGTTCGACGGACGCTCTTCATATGCACTAGCATCATATTGATCAATGGAAGCATACAACGCATAGAAGGCATGCGTGTTCACAAGCGTATCAATTACTTTGGATTTCGCTTCTGCTACGATTTGCTTCGAGAAGCGCTTCGAGTTCCAAGGTGCACTATCCGACAGCAATGCCCAGCGGAATGCATCTGTACCGTACTCATTGATAATATCCCATGGGTCGATAACATTACCCTTCGATTTGGACATTTTCTGTCCATTTTCATCGAGCACGTGACCCGTTGAGATAACGGCCTTGTATGGCGCTATGCCTTTATACAGTGTTGCAACAGCGAGCAAGCTGAAGAACCAGCCGCGAGTCTGGTCAATTCCTTCACAGATGATGTCTGCAGGGAACTGTTCTTCGAACTTCTTCTCATCTCCGAACGGATGATGGTGCTGAGCGAATGGCATCGAACCACTATCGAACCATACGTCAATAACTTCTGACGTACGTTCCATCACACCGTGTTCGCAATGCGGACAGTGCAGCTTAACTTCATCCACATATGGCTTATGCAGCTCCAGGTTCTCATCTACCGGCATCGTCGCACGATCGCGCAAGTCTTGATGGCTGTCTGGCGAGTATTCACCTTTACAGGATCCGCATACCCATACGTTTAGCGGTGTGCCCCAGTAACGGTTACGGCTAATATTCCAGTCCACCAAGTCTTCCAAGAAGTTGCCGAAGCGGCCTTCGCGAATATGACCAGGGTACCAGTCGACCTTGCTGTTATTTGCTATTAATTGATCTTTAACCGCTGTCGTCTCAATGAACCACGATTCTGTCGCATAGTAGAGAAGCGGCGTTTTGCAGCGCCAGCAGAATGGATAGCTGTGCTCGTATTTTTCTTTGGAGTACAAGGTTCCGTTCTCAGACAGCTTCTTCACGATGTCGATATCGCAATCCTTCACGAAGCGGCCTGCAAAATCAGTAATCTCATCGTTATAGCGGCCTTGGGCATTCACAACACTGATGAAGCTAATTCCGTTCTCACGGCAACTCTTGTAGTCGTCTTCACCGTGAGCCGGGGCCATATGAACGATACCCGTACCGCTGGAATCTGTTACGAAATCAGCAGCGACGATAAGATGTCCCTTCTCGGGCACAACATATGGGAATGGAGCAGCATACGTCTTGCCAATGAACTCAGAGCCTTTATGCTCAGACAAGATCTTGTACTCGCCCTGCATCACATCTTCAACCAGATTTTTCGCAACGATATATACACCGTCTTCTTGCTGAACGCGAACATAATCCATGTTCGGATTCATCGCAAGTGCAGCGTGTGCTGGCAATGTCCACGGTGTGGTTGTCCAAGCAAGCACATATTCGCCATTGTCATGCAGCTTGAACTTCACAGTTGCAGATAAATCCTTAACCGTTTCATAGCCTTGTGCTACCTCATGCGAACTGAGTGTCGTTTGGCAGCATGGGCAATATGGACTTACACGGTGCCCACGGTACAACAATCCTTTTTTATGAATCGTGGACAGGATGTGCCACACACTTTCAATATAGTTGTTATCAAGCGTGATGTATGGATCATCGAGATTCGTCCAGTACCCGATCGCTTCCGTAAGCTCACGCCACTGCTTCTCATATTCGAATACACTCGCTTTACATTTTTTAACGAATGCTTCTACCCCATAGTTCTCAATTTCCTGTTTGCCAGAAATGCCAAGCTGCTTCTCAACACCAAGCTCTACAGGTAGACCATGTGTATCCCAGCCCGCTTTACGCACGACACGATAGCCGGACATTGTCTTGTAGCGGCAAATAAAGTCCTTAATTACACGTCCAAGCACGTGCCCAATATGAGGCTTTCCGTTTGCTGTAGGCGGTCCTTCATAAAATACGAAATTAGGTTTGTCTGCGCGATGCTCGATGGACTTGGCAAATGTATCTTCCGCGTTCCATTTCGCCAATACACGTAGCTCCCGTTCCCGGGCGCGTTCTTTGACATCAACTTTTCTCACAGTGATACTTCCTTTCTTCGATACATAATTGAGGAAACAAAAAAACCTCCTCCCAAAAAGGGACGAGGTTCTGCTCGCGTTACCACCCTTGTTCCGTCCAACAATGACTTACAACATTGTCGTACGGCACCTTCATCATGCATGCTTCTCCAAGCATACAAGCCCCCAATAACGGAGGGGATCCGGATATGCTTACTACGCCAGCCTTAATCCAACCAACTGCATTCGGCATATCTTCTCTGGGATGATGTCTGAACACGATTCGTTCGTCGGTTCTCACCTGCTCCGACTCTCTGAAGAACGGATGGGCGTGTCAGTGCGTTCCCGTCATTGAATATCACGTTATTAATACATATTTATATCGTGTTTTGCGGCAAATGTCAATCAGCCGCCCCTACGACTAATACAATTCTTTAACTTCCTTCACTTCTTCACGCTCAAGCGCATCCCAGCCGTCTTGATTGAGCAGCTCCATCTGAGCCTCAACCAATGTGCGGAAGCGTGCACGATAGATCGAGGATTGCTTCTTAAGCTCCTCAACTTCCAACGCAACTTTGCGCGACTTCGCCAGTGCATCGTTCACGATGCGATCTGCATTTTTCTCAGCTTCTTTGACGATAAGCTGTGCTTCCTTCTTCGCATTGCTCTTCACTTCATCCGCAGCTTCTTGTGCAACGATGATCGTTTTGCTCAAGGTTTCCTCAAGATTCGCGAAATGGTCAAGCTTGTCCTGCAAGGAGTTTGCATGGTTTTGCAGTTCCTTGTTCTCGCGAATTAGCGCTTCATAATCTTTAATAATCTGATCGAGGAACTCGTTAACAGCGTCCTCATCATAACCGCGCAGCTTGCGGCTAAATTCCTTGTTATGTATGTCTAGTGGTGTCAATGGCATCGTGTGCACCTCCTCAAAATTACAAAAGCATGCGGCAAATCATGTCTTTTCGAACCCTCTTAGCTGCAAACGTACAAACTACAGCGAGCTCAACGTGTATAAGTACCTACCGAAATACGCATGCGGCCTTTTTTCGATACGCCTTCAATTTCTATTACTTTGAATCGTCCGAACCCTTGCAAGGAGACAACATCCCCCGCTTGGAGCTGGGTGGACGGATTTTCTTCTACCTTCCAGTTCACCTTGCATCTCCCCGCCTTGATCGGGGTTACGATCTTCGTTCGGCTAAGTCTGAATACATCGCTGGAAATGCCATCCAATCGAAGGGATGCAACACTTATGGACATCATATTCAGCTCTGCATGAGCAGTCCGAAGCTCGGATAATGGGACAATCTCGGTCATTACATTCACGCGATGTACCTGACGCAGATGTGTATCGAGAAAAGCCCCAATTTCTTCTGTGATCACAATGTGGCAACGATCATCGTTAACGTGAATATCGCCAATTTTGTCTCGCTTTATGCCAAGCCCGAGCACAGCTCCCAAGAAATCGCCATGCTCAAGCTGCCCCCAATTGCGGTCGGAAGAAGTAATTTGAAGGACTTGCATCCCCATTTCTTCTCCGTCTGCGTATACATAATCGGGAGCAATGAGCGCACGCTTGCGTTCGGCCTGCTCATGCCCTCCATCCAAGCGCAGCTGAACATCAGCATTCCGATTGACCAATGTAGCCACAATGAAAGCTTGTCTCGGATCCAAAAAATCAGTACGACGGATCTCGTGGACTTGCGCCGCACGTTCCACCCACTCCGCAGCGCGATCGACAAACACACGCTCATCAGGGTGAAAGTGCGTATAAATATTTTCATTTGCTGTCATCACTAGCACTCACCTATTGCTAAATAAAATACTGAAGTACAGCAATTACACCTCTGTACACGAACTCAAGCGTGAACAATGCCACGATTGGGGAAATGTCCAGCATCCCGCCGATTGGCGGGATAATACGGCGGAACGGAGCCAAATAAGGCTCAACAATCTTGCCTAGAATTTCGCCGATAAAGCTCTCGCGTACATTAGGTACCCAAGACATCAAAATATAAACAATAATTAACCATCTGTATATGTTGAACAGGTAATACACGTATTCAGCTATCTGATACTCCAACAAGGTCACCTCGTTTGCATGTTTTCGTAATCGTCGTGTAGGATTTCTGTGATGGAACCTTGAATTTCAACCTGCTCGGGGGTACACACGAATATATTTCCACCAACCTTGGATATGTTTCCGCTTAATGCATAGACCGTGCCACTCAAGAAATCAATAATCCGAAAAGCTTGATCCTTCCGAACTCTTTGCAAATTCACGATAACCGAGCGCCGTGAACGCAAGTGATCCGCAATCTCTTGGGCCTCATCATAAGAACGCGGCTCATATAGCACCATCTTGGAGGACTTCTGTGAGTGTATGCTCACTACATTAGCAGCCTTAGAGGATTTGCGCTGGTCAAAATTCGGCGCTTCTACCTCTTGCTCGTTCATATCCGTTACTACCTTCTCACGCTCAATGATTTCTTCTTCTTCTTGAAGTCCTAGAAAATTCATAAATCGGTTCATTACACCCATTACGTTTCCCCTTCCTTCCCAACTAGGACGGATCCAAATCTCAGCCATGTCGCCCTCTCTTCCACAGCGACTTCAAAATCATTGGGCATCCCCATCGATAAGTGCGGCAATGATATGGACAACGATGATCCAAATTCGCCTCGCAACTCACGTAATATGCCGTAATCTGCGAAATAAGGGTCTCGTCTGTTCCGGTTCAGCTTCGTATGGAGCCATCGTCATTAGTCCAATCGGCTCAATATGAGGAAACGCGCGCAATTGCTCCACAAATGCCGCGGCTTGTTCCGGTTCTAATCCATGCTTGGATTCCTCACCCTAGATATTCACCTGAATGAAGCAGCGAATGTTCCGCCCTATAGCTTCGATTCGTTGCTGCAGCGTCATTCTGTCATCCCTTCTTCCAGCCAATCCAACTCATCATGCGACCGGTCGTCCCGCCCTCCATTCGGTGGGAATAGAACATATCTATATTGCAGCCGGTGCACAGTGTAGTACATTCGATATTTGTTGCCAAAATTCCTGCTTGGATCAACAAATGTCGATTCAATTCACGCAAATCAAGCATAGCATGCCCAGATGTTGTCGGACGGATGATATCATTCTGAACTTGCTCCGCTTGTGGATCGCCTGCGAGCACACGCCGCACTTCGCCAATTACGCGCTCGTCCACCTCATAGCAGCAGGAGCCAATCGATGGTCCAATCGCTGCTTGAATATGCTCAATACGGCAGCCAAACTGATCCTGCATCTTATGTACCGTTGCAGCGCCAATATTGCTGACGGTTCCTTTCCACCCTGCATGTGCAAGACCGACCACGCGCTGGATCGGATCTAAGAACATCAATGGAACACAGTCGGCATAAAATGAAGTCAATAGAACTCCCGTAACATCAGTAACCAAAGAATCCGTATTTTGAATCGCATCTTCACGATTCAGCCTTCCTTTTCCTCGTTCTTCCTCTGTAACGACATGAACATGACTTCCATGCACCTGCTCACCACATGTCCATGCTTCAAATGGCATGCCGCACGCTTTGGCGACAAGCTCGCGATTATGGATGACATCTGCCTCATTATCGTGTACATGCAGCGCACAATTCAATGAGTTAAAATGCTCACTGCTCACGCCGCCATTTCTTGTTGTGAAACCAGCCGTCAACTCTGGATAAGCCTCTGTCCATTTCTTGACATTCAATAGGACAGGCCCTTCTGCTGCCTCAGGCTTCTGTAATTGAAATGGTTCCATGACGATAATCACCTCACCGTACAGTTTACCACAAACCGAACGGTGAAGCCTATTGTTTCTGTACAAAGGCAGTGCTGTCATATTCTTCAGTTCGCGCCTGCTTCATTTCCTCCATTTTCACCAGAACGACATCAGCGCCGATCTTAACAATATTTCGCCAAGGAATGATCAACTCGCTTCCGCCACCGAACAACCCCATGAACTTACTGTAATTGGGAACAACGATGGATTCAATTCTTCCCTGTTTCATATCGAGCTCTACATCGCTTACTTGACCTAATTTCTTGCCGTCGATAATGTTGATTACATCCTTCGTTTGAAAATCAGAAATTTTCATCGCAATCACCATTCCACTAGGAATTTGACCGTAGCCAGCGTACATACCTTAGTATATGAATGCATTGGGCAAAATGCCCTGACAGACATAAAAAAAAGCCGCCGCTTAACCGCGGACGGCTTATCTGTTCAAACTAGGTATTTACGTGCGAACATGCTTCTGCATCTGATTGATTGCGGATTTCTCTAGCCTAGATACTTGCGCTTGTGAAATGCCAATCTCGTCTGCAACTTCCATTTGGGTTTTGCCTTCGAAAAAACGCATCGATAAAATCATCTTCTCACGTTCGTTCAACTTCCGCATTGCCTCACGCAGCACGATCTCTTCGATCCATGACACGTCCTTATTCTTCTCATCGCTAATTTGATCCATCACATAAATCGGATCGCCGCCATCATGATAAATTGGCTCGAACAAGGACACAGGATCTTGAATCGCATCAAGTGCGAACACGACATCTTCCTTCGGAACATTCAACGCCTCCGAGATTTCGTGAATCGTCGGTTCACGAGAATTCTGATTGGTTAAGGAGTCACGCACTTGCAATGCTTTATACGCGATGTCCCGCAAGCTTCTGGACACCCGGATTGGGTTATTGTCCCGCAAGTATCTGCGAATTTCTCCGATAATCATCGGAACCGCATATGTAGAGAATTTAACATTCTGACCAAGGTCGAAGTTGTCAATGGCTTTCATTAATCCAATACAGCCAACTTGGAATAAGTCATCAACGAATTCGCCTCGGTTGTTAAATCGCTGGATCACACTCAATACGAGCCTCAAATTACCGTTTACCAGCTTCTCCCGAGCCGATAGCTCATTTCGCTCCTGTAATGACACGAACAATTCCCTCATTTCGGCGTTCGTGAGGACGGGCAACTTCGATGTATCGACACCGCAAATTTCGACTTTGTTTCGGGTCATTCGTATTACCTCCCAGGGATGAAACATTAATGTACATTATCTCCCCGGGGTGCTTTTTTATTCCTGCGTTTCCTGCGCCTGATTAGTTCCGATTGAGCCGTATTCCGCACCCGTTCAAGCAGTGAAACGTTTACACCATCTTATTAAATTCTTTGCGCAAACGCTTAATAATCCGTTTCTCAAGCCGGGAAATATACGACTGGGATATGCCCAGCATATCGGCCACATCCTTCTGTGTCTTCTCTTCTCCATCTGTCAATCCGAAGCGCAGCTCCATGATCATTCGTTCCCGATCACTTAGCTTATCCAAGGCTTTGTGCAGCAGTTTGCGGTCAACCTGCTCTTCAATATTTTTATAAATTGTATCGTTCTCTGTTCCGAGCACATCCGATAACAGCAATTCGTTGCCATCCCAATCAATATTGAGCGGCTCGTCGAAGGATACTTCCGTTCTTGTCTTGCTGTTACGTCGCAAATACATCAAAATTTCATTTTCGATACAGCGCGATGCGTACGTAGCAAGCTTGATTTTCTTTTCTGGATCAAAGGTGTTAACAGCCTTAATCAGTCCAATAGCACCGATCGAGACCAAATCTTCAATATGGATGCCTGTATTTTCAAATTTGCGCGCAATATAAACAACGAGACGCAAATTACGCTCAATCAACATTGCTCGTACTGCTGACTCCCCGGTCGACAGCCGTGACAGCAAAAATTCCTCTTCTTCCCTTGTTAATGGTGGAGGCAGCGCCTCGCTTCCGCCAATATAATAAATCTCATCCCGCTTCAGTCCTAGCCAGAATAACAGCCGATAATAGTGAAGCTGCATCCTCAGTTTCCATTGCAAACGCATCGCCAATCCTCCTACAACTTAGTGATGACAGGGTCGTTCGTATAGGTACATCAGTATAATCGATAGAATAATAGCAATGTTCATCCTAGCAGGCCGCTTACGAAGCGCGGTGAGTAGAATCCGGCATAGCATGATAGGCAGACTCATTCTCTGAAGTTTGCAGCAAATCTGGATGCACGATAGCTTGGAAGGCACCATCATGTGACAATGTCCCGCCATCCAACCCGATAATTACTTTCGTACATAGATAAGTCTCGTTCTCCGTGCTTATCCGAACCGAATCCGGACGCAGTCCCATCATCCACTGCATGTCACGATTCACCCCACGATAAGGGATGAGCCGTAGCCGGGATTCGTCCAGCATTCCTCCGTCTTCACTTGTTCCCTTCCAAGACTGAAGCATATCAAATGGCTGCTCTGACCGAAGCCTCTTCAACCATTCAGAAGGCAGAACGCCCTCCCACAGCCTCGACTCCGTTACCACTACAGGCGCTCCTCCTAGTGGGTCTCGCAGATGATTTCCCGTATCTACGAGTCCTGTACAATGTCGAACTGTATCGCCTATATAGATATCCAATTGCACCAGCTGCTTCACTACCTGCTGCTGTCTTGTACTATGTCGCCATACGAGACGGAATAATGCGTAAGAGGCAGGAAGAGCTACTACGAGAAAGCCGATTCCAGCTTGAAAGGTAGTGCGATGAGCATCCATCCATTGTGTCGCACGATCGGATATTGTCCAAGCCCGCGCATCCTGCAGCAAATATTGCAGCCCAAATGCCCCGCCAGCAATGACAAAGGCCGAAAAATAAAAGACAGCAACATTTTTAAGAAAATATCCGGCATTCTGAAATCCAAACGCCAAGATGATCATAAGAATAGATAAGAGTAATTTGCCAACATACGTATAGAGGATCGGATAAGAAGGAATAAAGAGCACTGCTGCATACGCAGTACCCAAGCCTGCTGCGGCAACGATCCGCCAGCGCGAAAACTGGATTCCGCGGATCTTCGCAGTCATTCGCAGCAGCGTCCAATCCAATACTAAGTTTAGGCCGAAAAGAAGATCGGCATAGATGACGGTCAATGCGCTTCCCTCCTTTTTCTGCCGCCAACTATTGGGAAGTTATTAATTAGTATAAAGAGTGATGTATTCGAAGTCTGTCTAATGATGGGTGTGGAATGGCACTTTTTTTGTCGATCATTCCAATCTTCATCGGGAAGGACCATTAGATAACAGCGCTAGTCGCCGTCGGAGATAGTTGTGGAAAATGCAAAAAGCGTCTGCCCTTAACGGGCAGACGCTTATAGTAAAGTAGTACGTATTATTCGTTATTTGTGCTGCGTGGACGGTTACGCAAAAACGTCGGAATATCCAGCTGATCAGACGCTGGTTGATTGCCGAACGGGCGCAAGGTAGACGAGGAACGAGATTCCTGAGATTCGCCAGAGCTTGAACTAGTCGAGCCAGTAGCTGGACGACGTCCTGGAATTGGCGCAGCCGGCTTGCTCTCGAATCCTGTCGCAATAACCGTAACTTTAATATCGTCCTTCATATTCTCATCGATGATCGCACCGAAGATCATATTTACTTCCACATCGGAAGCTTCCGTAACGATTTCTGCTGCTTCATTGACTTCATACAAGGACAGATTTGCGCCACCTGTAATGTTCATGATAACACCACGAGCACCATCAATGGAAGTCTCGAGCAATGGACTCATGATCGCCTTGCGTGCAGCTTCAGCAGCACGGTTCTCACCGTTCGCAACACCAATCCCCATCAAGGCAGAACCACGCTCAGTCATAATCGTCTTCACGTCCGCGAAGTCCAAGTTGATAAGACCTGGTACCTGGATCAAGTCAGAAATACCTTGCACAGCTTGACGGAGTACGTTATCAACCTCGCGGAAAGCTTCCAGCATTGGTGTCTTCTTGTCTACGATTTCTAGCAAACGGTCATTCGGGATTACGATAAGCGTATCTACCTTTTCCTTCAATGCTTCGATACCGATTTCTGCTTGCGAAAAACGCTTGCGGCCTTCGAATGTGAATGGACGCGTAACGACACCAACAGTCAATGCGCCGCATTCCTTCGCGATCTCAGCAATTACAGGAGCAGCACCAGTACCTGTTCCGCCTCCCATACCGGCAGTAACGAATACCATGTCTGCACCTTTCAGCGTATTGCTGATCAACTCGCGGGATTCTTCTGCAGCCTTCTTCCCTACTTCTGGGTTCGCACCTGCACCAAGACCGCGCGTCAATTTGTCGCCGATCTGCAGCTTGTGCTCGGACTTCGCAAAGTGAAGCGCCTGCGCATCCGTATTTACTGTAATAAATTCAACGCCCTGAACGCCATTATCAATCATTCGGTTAACCGCGTTGCTACCGCCGCCACCGACACCAATAACTTTAATTTGGGCCAACTGTTCCATCTCAAATTCAAATTCCAACATGAGTCCTCCATCTCCTCTTCATTGTGCACCGATGGCCTGAAGTCAACTTTTATTAAATGAATTCACTAAACATATTTTTTAACCGATCAATGAAGCTAGGTTTGTTTGATGATTCCATTGGAGTTGGCTTCCGAGTTGCCGCTTTCTTGGCGCCACCTGCACTGCGTGGACGAACGGAGCGCAACACATGATGCAATACCCCAACACCGCTTACGAATCCTGGATCGCGTACACCAATAAAGTCAGGTACCGCGATTCGTACCGAAGTCTGCATGGCAGCTTGGGCGGACTTCAGAACTCCAGGCATAGATACTGTGCCTCCAGACAGAATATATCCACCTGGCAGTTCCGTGAAGCCTAGTCGCTTCACTTCATTTTTGACAAGCTGGAATATTTCTTCCATACGCGGTTCGATGATGTTGGCAAGGAATACTTGATTGAATTCCTTCTCCACATTGCTGCCGATACGCGTTACTTTGAACACATGATCCTCTAGCGCGTCCTCAATCCATGCACAGCCGAACTTCAGCTTTACTTTCTCTGCATGGTCAGACATGGTTCGAAGACCATATGCGATATCGTTCGTAACGAAGTCCCCGCCAATAGGCAATGTAGACGTAGCAGCAAGCGTTCCATCTTGGAACACAGCAATAGTTGTAGCACCTGCACCGACATCTACAAGGACGGAGCCCATCATCTTCTCATCTTTAGACAATGCCAACTGCCCTCCGGCAAGAGACATTAATATTAGATCCTTGACATGCAAGCCAGCCTTCTCCACACAACGCAACAAGTTATGTACAGCTGTCTTCGCCCCAGTTATAATCGTGGCATCGACTTCCAAGCGAACACCTATCATGCCTCGAGGATCATGAATATCCTCCAGTCCATCAACAACATATTGCTTTGCAACCACGTCGATGATTTCACGTTCTGGTGGCAAAGCAATAACTTCTGCTGCTTTGAGCACACGCTCAATATCCTCTTCGCCAATCTCACGGTCTTCATTCGATACCGCGACAACTCCATGGCTGGATTGCAAGCCGATATGATTGCCTGATATGCCTACGTACACTTCCGTAATTTCAATGCCGACCATTCGCTCCGCATGCTCCACCGCATTACGAATTGACTGGACAGTCTGATCAATATCTACAATCGCACCTTTGCGAATACCTTCTGAGTCAGCAGATCCAACGCCGATAATTTGCAGCGTTCCGTTGTTAATTTCCCCGATGATAGCGCGCACTTTGGATGTACCGATGTCCAAACTCACAATGATGTCATTGCTGCTCAACCCGTGGCACCTCCTAGTTCCCAATCAATTGGTATGTTTGTATCCCCGGACACTTTGTATGTATTCAACAAAGTTTAGTCATTCCCTCTTTTTTCTACAAATTTTTTGAAGACAAATTCCTTCCATATAAGCAGTAACCGTCTTCTTTCTTAAAAACGTGAAGAAAAAAGAAGGAGAGAACGGAAATACCCATAAGTTTTATTCTAGCATTTTTTCCGTTTATTGAGTAGAGTTTTTTTATCTCTCCATATTTTGCTCATTCATGGATGAACCATTGTCTTATTCCGTTTCCTTGTTTGTTTCTTGGCCTTTCTCAGGTTCCTTTATATCATTCTCTGCGTCAGCTCCTTTTTCCTGCTCAGATCCACGTACTTTCTCATTTGTATTCTCCGAGCCGGTGCCTTCCTTATTCTGCTCTGAGCTTTCAGCTTCTCCCTTGTCCTCTTTGGCTCCCTCGATAGCCTCGATGTCATTTGGCAGGCTGGAATACGGAATATACGAGTCTGCCTTCAGCATCGTTATCCGTCCAGGAGACTGAGATTCCACGACACCGCTCAAGTAAGCTATCTTATCAGGAAGTAGAGGCACAGTCGTAACCACTTCGAACCCAGAACGTGTATACATCTTAATCCGATCAGGATAAGAAGAGGACGGGTAGTAGCGGATCTCCGAAATATCAGCCAGCAGCCCTCTTGGCGTAGCCGCAAGTGCTTTGCTTAGCTCGGTCTTCAATTCGGCTTGACCTTCCCACTGTGTAAGAACCGGCTTCTCCAGTACAAGCTTCTGCTTGTCCTTCAGCGAGATCACCGCACCGTTCTCCAAGCATGCTTGGATGCTCCCATCTTCCGTCAACTCATAAGCAACTGGAGCATATTCTTGAATATAAATTTCAATGACACTTGGGAACTGCTTGTCCACTTGAACCGATTTGACAAATGGGAACTCCGCCTTGATTCGTTCCGCAACAGAACTTTCACTCGTTCCGAAATACGGTTCACCCGGCTTCACACCACTGCTGCTGCTTAATTGTTCATAACTGACGAGGTGATTCCCAATCCAGCGAACTTCTTTTATTTTACTGATTGATGACCTGAAGAACAGGACAACAAGCAGCACAACTAGAAGGAAGAGGAGCAGCCATTTCACTCTGACACCTATCCGTTTCTTCCTCACCGGCTTATCAGGCAGCGGGGGTATCGTTCTCAATGACACTGGATTCATCCCCTTCTATCAATACACATTTCAAAGTAACTAGAAACATCAATATGAGAATTACTACAGTCCCCTTCCGTATCAAAGAAGGGGACCGAGTATAAATTATTGCATTATCCGTTGGCAATATCAAGCTTAGGCACAGACGTGATTCGTTCAATCTTCGCGCCGAGCCTAGTAAACATATGCTCGATACTGTCGTATCCGCGATCAATGTGATGAACATTCTCTACGACGGTACGACCGCTTGCGGCAAGCCCAGCAATAACGAGCGCCGCTCCTGCGCGCAGGTCGGTTGCCTCGACTGTCGAACCATACAATTCTGGCACACCTTTGATAAATGCATTACTCAGATCAACCCGAATATCTGCTCCCATTCTGGCGAGTTCCTCGACATGCCGGAAACGGCCTTCAAATACCGTCTCCTTCATCACACTTACCCCATCAGCAAGTGACAGTAACACCATCAGCTGAGATTGCAAATCAGTCGGGAACGCAGGATATGGCGACGTTACAATTCGCTCTACAGCCTTCGCTCTACCAAAGCTAGTTACGTTGATTATACCATCACTCGTTGCGATCTGAACACCGGCGCGGCGCAGGATATGGATTAGCGAAGTCAAGTGGCTCGCATGCGCATTGGTCAGCGTTACTGCTCCTCGGGTTGCCGCAGCGGCTATCATGAGCGTACCCGCTACAATGCGATCAGGCATCACTTCATATTGGCTTCCTCTTAGCTTCGTAACGCCTTCAACGACAATTGTGTCTGTACCGGCTCCTGACACCTGTGCACCCATGCTGTTCAGAAAATGCTGCAAGTCAACAATTTCCGGTTCTCTTGCTGCGTTCGTTATGACACTCGTTCCTTCTGCGAGAACGGCTGCCATCATCACATTCTCCGTGGCACCAACACTTGGAAAATCAAGATGAATATCTGTCCCAATGAGCCGTTCTGCACGGCATGTGATTCGATTGCCGCAATGCTCCAGCTCTGCGCCTAATGACTGCAGTCCACGCAGATGCAGATCAATCTTCCTCTCACCGATTGCACAGCCACCTGGCTGATAGATGTGAACCTCCTTAAACCTTGCAAGCAGCGGCCCCATCAAGAAAATAGAAGAACGCATCTGGCGCATCAAATCCTCCGGCACATGCGTGGAATGAGCGCCTGACGTATCAATGGAGACCGTCCCTCCATCTTGGATCGTCCTGCAGCCCAGACTTCGCATAATGTGCTGCATGACTTCGATGTCTAGCAATTGCGGAACGTTCTCTAGCCTAACGATGCCATCGGTTAGAATCGAGGCTGCCATAATTGGTAAAGCGGCATTTTTAGCTCCTTGGATACGAATCGTACCAGATAGAGGCCTTCCACCCTCAATCACCAATTTGTCCAATGTGTCACCTCCGAGATTACCGCTCACCCACTACTCGATTTTCGGCACCAACGCTGCATGATTGTATCTCTTGAATCATCTGTTGAATGCACGCTATAAGGGCAAGCACGTCTGACGCTGTTGCTTGACCGGTGATAACAATGAAATTGGCATCCCCTATGCTGAAGAGCTTAGCGTCGCATTTCCGACAAACCTGTTAAGCAGCGCAGAGGGCCGTATGCGAAAAATGCACAGTTTCCGTCATTTCACTCACCAATTTCCCTATCCCAGTTCAATCTCAGCAGTATCAATTATTCGTGACACATCCGACCCGTTCGCTCCTGCACTCATGGATACGGCGCTTCAGACCGTTCATGAATGCGCTCAGCATATTCAAGCCTCGACAGCTCTACACTGTGTGTGGATAGCTCCATCTTCATGAATGGAGGGTCGCTCCAGCATACCAATTTGCCTTCCTCGCTTCCGTGGCAAAGCCACGCCACACCATCTCACAAGGATTGTGAGCTGCCGCCAGCTATACTTAGGTTCATATTCACAAGCCGTGCAATCTTGAAGAGTGTACGACGAGGCAGCGGTCTGGGGGAATCTGTCACGATGTATAGAGTATATTATGTTCGGGCGAAACGTTGTGTGACAGGAGCCCATTCCCGATTCTTCTACTATATGACGTCCTGACAATTTCAGGACAATAGCTGCATCAAACCCCTTAAGCTCGTAAATGAGGCACAAAAAAATCGGGCAAGCTTACTTGCCCGATAATCGTTGTAATTCAGCTACTACTCTTGCAGCTGCGTCTGGCTGTCCAAAAGACTTGGCAGCGTCAGACATGTTTTTTCGCTTCGCTTCATCAGTCATCAACGACTTGATATGGCCGAACAAAGCTTCTGTCGACAGTTCTTTCTCGGTAATCATAATGGCTGCTCCCTCATCCTGCAAGGAGCGCGCATTCGCTTCCTGGTGATTGTTCGTCACATTTGGCGACGGGATCAAGATGGAAGGAATTCCGAGAGCAGTCATCTCTGCAAGTGAAGAAGCTCCCGCTCGACTGACAGCGAGCGTTGTTGCCGCAAGCACTTCAGGCATGTTGCTGATGTAAGGCAGGACATGCAGATGATTGCGAACTGCATCACTCGTCTGCAGCACAGCCTTCCGTGTATTTTCATAATAGTTCTGCCCCGTCACATACACGAAGTGTACATCCGGCAATTGCTTCAGTAATGGCACCATGCCGATCATCGCTTCGTTCACTGCCTTTGCACCTCGGCTACCGCCTACGATGAGGACAATTCGGCTGTCGCTCGGCAATCCGAGAGTCGCGAAGCCGCGTGCTTTCTCCGCTTCCATCACTGCCGTTGCTCGCGGATTCCCACAATAAACTACGTTTTTTGCTTTCTTGAAATACGGAGCCGATTGCTCGAAGCTAACCGCAACTGTACTCGTATATCGGCTTAGAAACGTATTCGTCAAGCCTGGAATCACATTCTGTTCATGAATGACGGTCGGAATTCCAAGCTTCGCTGCAGCGTATACAACGGGACCGCACACATATCCACCCGTTCCAACGACTACATCAGGCTTGAATTCTCTCAGCATTTCTTTGGCCTTGCCTACACCGCGAATGAAACGCATGATCGTCTTGAAGTTTTCCATTGAAAGCTTGCGGCGAAATCCTGTAATTTCAATCGCCCGAAAATCCAAGCCCTCTTCAGGAACGAGACGGCTCTCCAATCCCTTCTCTGTTCCGATATATAAAAAAGCGCTGCCGGGATACTGCTTCTCGCATTCCCTTGCAATGGCGACTGCCGGGTAGATATGTCCACCTGTCCCGCCACCGCTGAGCACGACGCGCATGACTTTCACCTCGCATAACGTGATATATTCAGTAAAATTCCTAGTGCAGTCAGCATTAAGGTCAGCGACGAGCCACCATAACTAATTAATGGCAGCGTTATTCCCGTAACTGGCATGAGTCCAATTACGACACCAATATTGATGATCACTTGAACTGCCACAATTCCAACAATGCCTGCCGCCAGCAGGCTGCCGAATTTATCAGGCGCCGTCAGAGCAGTTCGCATACCTCGCCACACTAAGATAAGAAATAAAATCAAAACCGTAACTGCACCTAAAAATCCTAGTTCCTCTGCTAAAATCGAGAAGATAAAATCAGTTTGCGGCTCAGGCACATAGCTATATTTCTGGCGGCTTGCACCGAGGCCAAGTCCCATAAGACCGCCTGGCCCTATAGCAAATAACGACTGGATCGATTGGTATCCAGCCCCCAGCGGATCCTGCCAAGGATCAAGAAATGCGGTAATCCGCAGAAGCCGATAGGGCGCAGCGAGCACGAGTCCAACGAACCCAGCTACCCCAACTGCAGCAAGCGACAGCAAATGCTTCATCTGAGCTCCCGCCACAAAAATAACAAGCAGCACCGCACCAACCATGACCGTTCCTGTACCGAGATCCGGCTGCAGCATGATAAGTCCGAACGCCGTTCCCATAATCGCAAGCGGCGGCAGCAGCCCCTTTGTAAAGCTCGTAATGCTCGTTTGCTCCTCGGAGAGCATTTTGGCCATGAACAGAATCATCCCGAGCTTCATAAACTCGGACGGCTGTATGCCAAACGAACCGATGCCTAGCCAGCTTCGCGCCCCACCCCGAACATTGCCGATTCCCGGAATGAGAACAACAATCAGGAGCACGAAGCAAATAAGAAGTCCAATCTTCGCATATCGCTTCCATACGCGATAGTCCGTATTCATCGTAACGAACATCGCAGCAATCCCCAGCAGAGCAAACAGCAATTGACGCTTAACGAAGTAGAACGAATCTCCATATTCCCGGAAGGCGAGAACAGCACCGGCGCTGTATACCATAATCATACCGATCGATAGCAGGGACAGTACCGAGACGATTAGCCACAAATCGGGCGCAGTGCGTGCTTTGACCATGCGGTACACCTCTATTAGGACAATGTAGGGGCTTGAACACCCCCCTACTACAGACTATGCACCGCCGCTTTAAACATGCGTCCCCGATCTTCATAAGACGGGAACATGTCCCAGCTTGCACATGCTGGTGACAAGAGAATGATATCGCCTGGCTTCGCATAAGCGTGCGCCATATCGACAGCTTCCTTCACTGCGTCGGCTGCATGATCTACATTGTCGACGACAGATATATCCGTTAAACCTGCCTTCTCGGCAACTTGTTTCATAATGTGACGTGTTTGGCCCATCGTAACAACTGCCTTTACTCGCTCTCCCATAATGGGGATCAGCTCATGGAAGTCCAGCCCTCGGTCAAGTCCACCCGCAATAAGAATAATATTGCGTTCGAATGCGCCCAATGCCATCAGGGTAGCCTTCGTATTCGTAGCCTTGGAGTTATTGTAGTACTTCACACCGTCCTGCTCGCATACGAATTCAAGACGATGCTCTACCCCTTGGAACGAACGCAGAGGCTCTGCAAGTGCTGAAGGCTCTACACCCGCTGCAATCGAAATGGCACACGCTGCCAAGGCGTTGTCCACGTTATATCTTCCTGGAATGCCGAGTTCCACGACAGAAAGAATCCGATGCATTTGGCCTGTGCCATCTGCATAGACGATCATTCGCTCCTCTTCCTTCGCCTCAACCTCATAGGATGGCTCTACGAATACGCCGCGCTCCACGCGCTTCATCGAAGATACCCACCACTTCGTCGCTTGAATATCGGATGCAAGACTACAGCAAGTCTCATCATCTGCGTTCAGCACCGCAATATCTTCGCTTCCCATATTGGCGAATAATCGTGCCTTCGAATTGACGTAATCCTCCATCGAGCCATGATAGTCAAGATGTGTCTCAGCAATGTTAAGCAAGCATGCAATGCGAGGGCGAAAAGCGCTTGTCCCCTTCAACTGGAAGCTGCTGAGTTCCACAACCAGTGTATTGTCCTCGTTCGCATCCTGAGCCGCCTGACAAAGCGGAGTGCCTATGTTGCCTGCAACAATCGGCTTCATTCCTGCAGCTTCCAACGTCTTGCCTACCCATGTTGTCGTTGTCGTCTTCCCATTGCTTCCCGTAATCCCGATAATCGGAGCTAGACTCAGCTGATACGCAACCTCCACCTCCGTTACGACCTCGATGCCGAGTTCCACAGCGCGGGCTACTGGAGGAGCCGTATAGGGGATTCCCGGATTTTTGACTACAAGCGCTACCTGCTCATCGATCAAGTTATCTGGATGATGCCCGCATACAACACAAATGCCCAAAGCTTCTAATACCGAGGCTTCGGGGCACTTGTCGCGATCCTTCTTATCATTGACGGTGACAATCGCACCGAACTTGTGGAACAATTGCGCTGCGCTGACGCCGCTCTTGGCTAAGCCAAGTACGACGACGCGCTTCCCTTGATACGTTTCTGGGTGATTCATTCGTTACATCCCCTTGTTGATCCATAATCCAAGTCCGGCTAATACGATTCCCGCAAGCCAGAACGTAATAACTACTCGCCATTCCGACCATCCGCACAGTTCAAAGTGATGATGGATCGGGCTCATCTTGAACACGCGCTTGCCGCGTGTCTTGAAGGATACGACCTGAATAATTACCGACAGCATTTCAATGACGAAGATACCGCCAATAATAATGATGAGCAGTTCTGTCTTCGTTAGAATCGCTACCGCTGCAATGGCTCCACCAATCCCGAGCGAGCCTGTGTCGCCCATGAATACCTTAGCTGGATGCGCATTGAACACGAGGAACCCGAGTACTGCACCAACCATAGCTGCTGCGCTGACCGCAGCCGATATTTCCGATGCCTGCATCGCGATGATTGCAAATGCCGAGAAGGCAATCGCACTTGTACCGGCAAGCAAGCCATCCAAGCCATCTGTGAAGTTGACCGCGTTGCTCACGGCAAGCATCATCAGGACGATGAACGGATAGTAGAACCATCCGAAATCAAGCCCTAGAGACGTCCCTGGTATCGAAATAACTGTACTGTGACCGGACTGCCACAACAGGAAGCAAATGAGTCCCGCACATATGAGCTGTCCAATCAGCTTCTGCTTTGCAGTTAAACCGAGCGAACGTTTAAAAATAATTTTAATATAGTCATCTAAAAATCCAATTAAGCCAAATCCAAGTGTTGCGATAAGCAGCACATAGAAATCGGTATCCATCACCGAAAATTTAAGGAAAGAGAGAGCAAACGCAAGTAAGATAATTGCGCCACCCATCGTTGGCGTTCCTGCTTTTTTCAAATGAGCCTTCGGACCATCGTCACGAACCTGCTGACCAAACTTCAACCTACGAAGAAGCGGTATCGTTAACGGGCCCAATATGACGGCTAGGAGAAAAGATACACCGATTGTCATTAACATCAACTTGAAGTCCAATCCTTACACCTCCCGTTACACACCCCATTAATGATGGACACTAGTCCATTCATTAACAACTTCTTCTAGTTTCATTCCTCTGGATGCCTTCACAAGCACGGTATCACCCGCCTGAACATGCTGCAGCAGGCAAGCCTTCAATGCTGCCTTATCATCAAATGAATAAACGGCGTTCTCTGCAAAATGTTGCAGGGCACCCGATCCAATTTCACGGCCCAGTTCGCCATACGTGAGCAATAGATCCAAGCTGCCCGGGCTTATGGATGCTCCTACTTCATAGTGGAGCCTCGCCTCATCAGGGCCTAGCTCTAGCATATCGCCAAGAATCGCAATCCGCTTGCCGCCCTGCAGTCCAGCAAGCACGTCAAGCGCCGCCTTCGTCGCAGTCGGACTTGCATTATAGGCATCATTTAACAACACCCATCCGCCAGACGTAATCGTCCGTTCAAATCGCATCCCGCTTATTTGTGCATTGCCAAGACCATGCGCAATCTGCTCGTCAGCCAGACCGAACAAGCGGCCTATTGCAATAGCAGCCAACGCGTTAATGACATTGTGCTTGCCTAAGAGCGGAAGCTCGACAGTCAACGCCTTCTGACTGCCTGATGCCGCAACCGTGAATGTCGTCCCCGCCTCATGAAGATCGATATGCTCTGGTCGAACATCACACTGCATACCTGCACCGAAGCGAATAACTGACATATGCTCAGGCCGCTTCGTCGCTTCTTCTGAAAGTGCCATGTCAACGAGTGGTTCGTCTCCATGACAGATGAGCACTCCATTTTCTCGTAGTCCGCTAGTAATTTCTAGCTTAGCACGCGCAATCTCTTCCCGGGAACCAAGCTGCAGCAGATGCGCTTCCCCGATGTTTGTAATGACTGCTGCGTCAGGCTGAGCGATGGAAGACAGAAGTTCAATTTCACCTCTTCCGCTCATCCCCATTTCGAGAACTGCAATTTCCGTATCTTTCGGCATGGACAATATCGTTAACGGAAGGCCAATATGATTATTGAAATTGCCATCCGTCTTGTGAACACGATAACGTTCCGCAAGAACAGAAGCAATCATATCCTTCGTGGTCGTCTTGCCATTGCTGCCTGTAATGGCTACAACCTTAACCTGCTGCTGGGCTAAATAAGCTTGTGCCAGCCGCTGAAGCGCCTCTAATGTGTTGTCCACCATAATGAGCGGATAGCCTTGCGGCATATCATCATGATTGGACTGCCACATCGCAGCCGCTGCCCCATCCTTCAAGGCTTGATCCACATACAGATGTCCGTCGAATCGTTCCCCTTGAAGCGGCACGAACAATACACCAGAATCGATCTTGCGCGAGTTCGTGCTAACCCCTTTTACCGTGCGGTCTCCATAGGAGGGATCAGAGAGTGTCCCTCCACACAAGTCCGCTACTTCTCGTAACGTCGTTTCAATCACTGAACTTTGCCCCTTATCGCTTCTTTGGCCACCAAGCGGTCATCGAAGTCAAATGTTTCCTTGCCGATGATTTGGTAAGTTTCATGGCCTTTCCCCGCAATCAATACTACATCGTGCGGGCTTGCCATTTCAATAGCTTTCGTGATGGCAGCACGGCGATCAACGATGCATTCATAACGGCTTGGATCCAAGTTCACTTCATGAAGGCCCGCTACAATATCCTTAATAATCAAATCAGGGTCTTCCGTACGAGGGTTATCGGAAGTTACGATGGAATAATCCGCGTATTTCGCCGAGATTTTGGCCATCAGCGGACGCTTCGTACGATCTCGGTCTCCACCACAGCCAAATACACTGATGACACGTCCTTCAGCGAACTCCTTCACCGTCTGCAGCACATTCTCCAGTCCATCCGGTGTATGCGCGTAGTCCACGATCACGGCAAAGGATTGTCCTGCCTCAACAGCTTCTACACGCCCGTCAACCCCAGCAACACTTTCAAGGCTCACACGAATCGCATCCAGTTCGATGCCTTCAATGAGTCCTACAGCAATCGCTGCTAATGCATTGTACACATTGAACTTACCAACCATACGCAGCTGAATGTCTGCCGAGCCTCTGAATGAATGAACTGTGAAGCTCGTTCCTTTTGCCGTAATCCGAATATTCTCGGCACGAACATCCGCCTGCTCTGTCATGCCATACATGATCGTCTCAGCGGTTGTCATGCTTGCGAAGTATTCAGAGGCCGGATCATCTGCGTTGAGCACCGCATAGGAGCGATCTTCCTCAGCGTCAGAGAATGTATTGCCTAGCCGTGAGAACAACAGGCCTTTGGCTTCACGATATGCTTCCATCGTCTCGTGATAGTCCAGATGATCTTGTGTTAAGTTCGTGAAGACAGCCGTACGGAAACGGCAGCCTTGTACACGTCCCTGTACGAGTGCGTGGGAAGATACCTCCATAGCCACGGCATCTACACCCTCGTTCACCATGTCATGAAGCGACTTTTGCAGTTCGAAGGCATTCGGGGTTGTACGCGACATTGGGAATACCTTGCCTGCATAACGCATTTGAATCGTTCCGATGACACCTGCATTTCGCTTCGCATCATTCAAGATTTTTTCAATCAAATACGTGGTTGTTGTCTTACCGTTCGTTCCCGTAATGCCAATTAGATTCATACTGCGGCTAGGTGAACCATAGAACGCATCTGACAGTACTGCAAGTGCATGTCTAGCACTCTTCACAATCAATTGAGGAACTGGCAGTTCCAATTCACGTTCTACCACAAGTGCAGCTGCACCAGCTTGAACCGCCTGCTCTGCATAACGATGACCGTCTTCGGCCGTACCAGAAATACAGAAGAACAGATCCCCCTGCGCCACATGGCGTGAATCCATCGCGAGTCCTGTTACGACTGTATGTTCGTCTCCCTTGCACTTCGCTGTCAGCATTCGTGAGCAAGCTTCAGCCAATTGCATCTGTTGCATGAATTATTCCTCCGTCTCTTTCTCTT
>NZ_MAIS01000033.1:0-64044 GCF_001680695.1 Paenibacillus sp. KS1
CTCTATACAAACAACCGCCGTTGTTTATAGTCCAGACTTTGCATAGAGCGCATCTGTAACTTACCGTTATCAGTCATGGCGATTCTCCTTATCAAAGAAAATAAAGTAATAAACTAGCGATAGCCCTCAGCTGATTTTCCCCATATATTACTCCCCGCTTCGTAAGAGTCTCTCGTTTATATTATGTACCTCCATATAATTGCGCCCATGATCTGCAGACTACTCTTCAACCCGCTTCAGCACTTGAATGAGCAGAATCATCAGCAGCACCGCATATCCAATAGATAACCCGATCGTACCAACAGTTGATGCCATCGTATAACTGCTATAGTTCAGCAGCATATTCATCGTATGATAGGCAGGCGGAAATACCCATGATAGAAGCGCACCTGCTATGCCTGCTTTTGCGATAAGTGCTCCTTGACAGAAGGACAGTGCAAGAATAAGCAGTATCCCGCCAATTGCATAGCTAGCACGCTCCACCCTCTTCGCGAAGTACAGCGATATCGCAATTCCGAGGAGTGCAGAGCCGAGGTGCGTGAACAGCCCGACAATGAGATGCTCGAACCGAATAGGCTCGTCAAATTTATCGAACACGATTGGGTAAACAATTGCAACCACAACAATGAAACAAATGATAAGCGCAGCCGAACAAATAAGCCCGATCAAATAGAGTGCTCGGCTCTTCACATGCAAGATTGTCAGTTCTTCCTGAACCGCATGCTCCGTCTTCAGGAAGCTGTAGCTGAACCATGCTGCCATGATATAAATCAGCATCGTCGTGAATGAGAAGCTGCCCATAATCGGATTCGGTGTATACGTATAGAACAAGCCCAAACTAATCAAGAACGTGAATAACGGCGGTATGTAGCGATACGATCGACTGTAGTTGCGCAGCAAGTACCATATGGTTGCTTTAAGCATATTCGCGTCCCTCCTGTCGAGAAGGCTGCTGCGCATAATTTGAACCAGTATATCCATGGGCGGCACTTGCTTGAACGGATACAATCGAACATTTCCGCATTAGCAGCTCTAACAGCACGTGATCTGAATCATGCTGCCTCGAACGTATGACATACCTGTCAGAGATTGTATCATGCTCTTTATAACCGAGAATCCCTTCTATTCGAGCGATCTCATCACTTATAGACAGAGATGTCGGTACCGTCACCTCAATCTGCACATCTTCCTCGAGCGGACGAACCTCTGTAATTGAAATAGAGCCACGGTGAATGCTTACGCATCGATCCGCAAGCTGATCGACCAAAGATGCCTCATGACATGACATCACCATTGCAATGCCCTGCTGCTTCATATGTCCGAGCAGACGAATAAGCTCTCGCTGTGATTCCGTATCCAATCCGGATAGAGGCTCGTCCAGCAGCAATAAATCAGGCTTATTCAGTACAGCTTGCATGAGGTTCACCTTTTGCAGCATCCCTTTGGAGAAAATATTCATTCTTCGTGCAGCTGCATCCTCCATTTTGAACAAGGCAAGCAATTCATCCAGCCGTGCAGATATGGCTTCCTTGCTCATCCCTTGCATACCACCCATGGAAAATAGGTACTCTTCCGGTGTAAGCCGCAGCTTCGGCAGTCGATCAGGAACGAAGCCAATACGCTGTTTGCTTCCTCCGTGACGATGAATCATTCCGCTCGTCGGCTTGGCTAATCCGGCAATCAAGCGGAGCAGCGTGCTTTTCCCCGATCCATTCGTTCCTGTAATCGATACTGCTTCATGCGCTCCGATAGACAATTCTACACGTTGCAGGATGACTCGACGATCATAGCTCTTCGTCACTTGCTCCAACTTTACTAACCCTTCCAATCAGATATCCTCCCGAATCTATCATTTCCACTAAAAACAAACATGCACATCCTAATACCAGTATTTTAACAGGTTGTAACAGTATGCATGGAAGAACAAACATTGTCAATCCATACCGGAGTCATTCGATATCCAGATCATGACCGAACCGTTGAGGAACACTCTGTTCCGATCCCCATTTTACATGAGCATTTACATGAGCATCATGAACATCTTCTTTCTTGCCAGATTACATCGCCAGATGGAATCGATATCCTTCCTGCGATTGATGTTGTTAGCTTAAAGGTTCGCTACAATTAGATGTTGTAGCTACAAATTGTGATGTACGTTGAACAATTAATTTCTTCACGTTCGCTCGAAGAGTGCCTGGGTGAAAAACAAAGCAAGCAGCTTCATTAGGGTTGTAAATGAACAATAGAGAGGACTACAACTTATGCTTACAATCATCATGACAAGTTTGGGAACGGTAATGCTCCTCGTCATTATTATTGCTTGTGCATCTATACGCTGGATACGTAGAAGCTTTCGGATTACACCTGCAAATCGCAATCGTTTCGATTTTCCTCACCCAGAACCAATGACGAAGAATCAAGCGAAGTACGTTTTACGGACGGTACAGACAAATGCAATTGCAGATTGGGAACGACGATACGAAGCTCTTCTACAGCACATGATCTCGCATGGAGATTTGCTAGAGGCATGGGGATTCCGCACCTCTCTCGTTGTACAAGGAAGAACGAACAAATCGCAATGGAGCGATCTTTTCATTTACAAGCTTCCTCCAGACATGAGTGCTGCGGATTTTACGGCTCTGGAACAGACGTATGTAAAGGATGCCGATCCATGCATGACTGAACAGCTCCGCTCACACAGCCGAATCGTACCGGCTCATCTTATCCCTAGCTGTGTAATCGGAGATGAGTCGAACTTGCCGCCAGAATGTGCATTCTATGTTGAATATATCTCGGTACAGCCTGACGCTATACAAAACTATACGCACAGCATGGATGCAATCACCGCACCTGCGATGTCTATGCTCGTCAAGCAGGGAGATATCCACTCCTTTACGGTATTTGAAATGGATGCGGCCGATACGGATGGTACAACTACGACTACCCTTAAAAGGTGGAACCAAATTCATATCACCGCCGGTTCGCCGCTCTCGTTCATTCCATTCAGTTCCCGCTTCAACCGTGCAATTACAACAGTGCATCCGCAGGTCGGAGGATTAGAAGGCGCAATCAAACAATGGGAGAAATGGTGCTCGTATGAGCGGGTTGATGTGATGAAGCTATTGTGGCACTGTCGCGACTCCAAGCAAACCGAATAATACACGAGCAGAGCCCATGATGCATACATGGGCTCTGTTTTACCTATTTGCTATCCACAATTTTCGCGGAACGGCTTACCCGAACCATCGTTAGACTCGTCATAAGCGGCTGCAGCAAGGTGAATATTAACACGCACAGAACTGTGGTGAATACCGTAATCTGAAGCGGCATTCCCGTATACAACAGATGAAATAAACTTGTTGTCAGCGTCAATGGAGCAAGCGCGAATACAAGGCTCACCCATGGCCGCTGCAAGACCATAATCGGATTGCGCTTATGCAGTGTACACCCGATGACGATGCAGTGAATAAGAAGCGGGAGCAGGAATAGGTAGCTTGCTCCAGGGATAAGCCCTAACACAACGATTAAAAGCAGGAAGTAGAACAGCATTCCGGTTAGGATCATTTCCAAGACGTTAACCCTATCCCGAGTCAGACGTGTGAATGCGAGATGAACAAGTAATGCGATCAGTACAAAAACAAGATTGACCTGAGCCGGTATGGAAGCAGATTGCAATGGCATCCCCGCCACTGAACTTCCAATATACATAATCCCTACAAACACCAAGTAAGCGACCACAACAGATGTAATGATGCTTCCTAGTGTAAGCAGGAAGCTGAGCGCCATTCCCTTCAAAGCAATTGCCTTCTTCCTGAAGAGCACCACGATACAGAGAAGCCACCCTATACCAATGAGAATGGACATCGGGATCGTCCAGGAAGCAGGATAATGAAGCAGCATCGTAAACCAGTTAAAATAGACCCGATCGGAATCATTCACTTGCTCTAAATCCATACTTCCGAACCGCATAGCTACCCCAAGTGCATTCTCGCCATGGTGCTGTAGTGTTGCTAGTGTTACATTGTCGGGCGTATCTTGATCGGAATGGTATTTGTCCCAGCCATCGATATATGCGAAATTAAGACCTGGTATGCCAGCATTCAGTGAGACGGTCAAATCCGTATCATTCGGCATCGTCCGATACAAGTCGCCTAACAGAGAACTGCTAACTGGAGACACCGCGAACGAGGCAAATTCAGAAATAAGCTGACCATTATTTCGGCTCGTTTGGAACATGATTGACGGACCTCTCGAACCTCTCGCCTCGAAATTCACGACAAGGCCGATCTGTTCACGAACTTTATTGTCAAACCAGAAAG
This sequence comes from Paenibacillus sp. KS1, assembly GCF_001680695.1. Classification (NCBI taxonomy): domain Bacteria; kingdom Bacillati; phylum Bacillota; class Bacilli; order Caryophanales; family Paenibacillaceae; genus Paenibacillus; species Paenibacillus sp. KS1. The sequence goes on from NZ_MAIS01000033.1 coordinate 4,320, forward strand.
CCTCTGCACCAAGCATCCCTTTCTCTTCACCATCAGTCAGCACGAACCAAATGTCCCTATCCATAGGCGGACTAGCCTGTAGAATGCGTGCCGTCTCCAAGAGTGCCGCAACCCCAACCGCATCGTCATTAGCCCCTGGGCCAAATGGTGTAGAATCGTAATGAGCGGTCAGCATCAATGCTTTTCCCGGTTTGGTTCCTTTATGTACTCCAATGATATTATGCAGCTCAAACGACTCGGAGATGCCTCTATACTGCCCTGTCCATGGATACGTGTTCACATTTGGCTGTAGCCCTAATAACTCCATTTGCTCAACTAAATATGTTCGCACCCTCTCATTCTCTACCGAACCTGATGGATGCGGCAGCTGTGCGATGGCTCTCACATGCTCTATAGCTCTAACCGCTGAAAATTGTTCTATCGGTGCATTCTCTCCTTTTGGCGCCGGCGGCTGCTCTGACCATAGTGTTGCGAGAACAAGCATTATACAGATGACGGCAATACCAAGCGTACTCCATCTTGTCTTATACGTCTGTTTCACTCTGACCGTCTTCCCCACATTCGACTACCCCCTAATCATCCTTTTATTTTTACTTTTAGGAATAATTTACCTAGAAAGATAGAGCTATCATATATGACCTCCCCTACAAGTACAAGACTTAAATCTGAGCGCGTACTACTTCAAATTCATTAAGAAATTTCTGTTTTTCTGAACTTAGCAATACTTACAAAACAACAAAGCTTCTTACCGCCTGCCTCTTAGCAGCTTAAGTACCGATTCTTGTCTTACATTCATTTATAAATCATTTATTAACATACTATGTATTATGTAAACTACTACTACCACAATGTGCAAGATCGCTATATAATACAATCTGTGCTATGCACATTCTATTTTACAGGCCTTACATAGGAGAGTGACTATCGTTGAATTGGTGGGACATGTTTGTTGGATTTATTTTAGGCGTGGTAGAAGGCCTGACTGAGTTTGCTCCGGTCTCTTCGACCGGGCATATGATTCTAGTGGATGACTTTATGCTTCATTCAAAAGAGATATTTAGCCCTCAAATGGCGAATATGTTCAAGGTCGTGATCCAGCTTGGCTCCATCCTTGCGGTTGTTGTTGTTTTTTGGGATCGTTTTTTCCAGCTGCTTGGGTTGAAGCGCGCTCCAATTGATCCAGAGCTAGGTAGAGCGGGACATTCCAGATTGAAGCTCACACAAGTGCTCGTTGGATTAATTCCAGCAGCAGTGCTTGGATTACTGTTCGAAAAGTATATTGATCAATACTTATTTTCCATCCAGACTGTGCTGATCGGCCTTGTGCTCGGAGCAGTGCTCATGATCGCATCAGACTGGTTCCGCCCTGCGAAGCCAACGGCAAAGACGGTGGATCAGGTAACATACAAGCAAGCATTTGGCATCGGCTTGTTCCAATGTCTTGGTCTATGGCCAGGATTCTCCCGTTCTGGCTCTACGATCTCAGGCGGGGTTCTGCTCGGTATGAGTCACCGTGCGGCTGCTGATTTTACATTCATTATGGCCGTACCTGTCATGGCTGGAGCTAGCGGATTATCCCTGCTGAAGCATTGGAAGGATTTCTCCATGGATGCACTGCCGTTCTTCATCGTCGGTTTCATTAGCGCATTCCTATTTGCTCTCATCTCTATCCGCTTCTTCTTGAAGCTGATTAATCGAGTGAAACTCGTACCATTTGCCATCTACCGTATCGTATTGGCAGCTGTCATTTATTTTGTCTTCTTGTAAGATAACACATGGGACATATACAAAAACAAGCCTTTGACCATATTGTCAAAGGCTTGTTCACTGTTATAGGCTTCTATATTCATTATGATGTCTTATTCCCTATCTGCCACACATTACCGTGTGATCTTCACTTTGAATCCATCCAACTCAGCTTCTGCATCTTGGAACAAATGCAGCAGCTGCTCGCAATACTCTCCCAATTGCCTTTTGCTTGCCTCATAATGGCTCCAATGGATTGTTAACGGACGTGCAGATGATTCCGTCAAGCAATCCCACAGCGCATCCAGATTACGTCCATAATGTTCAGGGAGCTCTAATTCCTTGCTGAGGACATCATGCAGCTTCGTACGCGAGGCTAAGAGTCGTCCATCCAATTCAATAATTTGTCTTGTCATCGCTCTCCATCCTTCTCTTTCATCTGCTGGAATGTATCATAATGATCCTCTGTTTTATAGATCAGCCCGTCATTTGAGAAGAGAAGACGATCTTTCCCACGGAATCCCTTGGAGTAGTTTATATCTGCTTCATACCAAATGCGCCCCTTCTTCTTCGGCAGCTTGCCTTCTCGATTGCGGAAGATGTCTCCGCCAATGCTCTTGCCCGGGGCTACTTCATTTAGATTGCCTTCCTTCGCATTCCAGCCCAGCTTCTCTGCATCCTTCTTCGTGATGAAATTATCAGGAAGAGAATGATGCTTCCGTATATAACTCGCCACTTCCTCGAAGTCTGTAAGGGGCTTCGATTGGGCTGGTTCGTTTGTTTCTACTGTTGTCGAAGGGCGATCTGTCGCAACCTTCTTCTCATTTCCAATCTGTGTCGTGCCGCAACCTGCCATTACCATCAAGGTAAGGAACAGGACGAACAGCGATTTCATCCATCTCAACGTATAATTCCCTCCATAGGTCTATCTACAGCTAATGTGATCAGGCACTATTGTAACATGAATGAGCCATTAGAATAAAATTCTCATATTTCTTGTCACGAAACTGTACCGAAGCAAAGATTTGAACACGGGTAAATGTATCGATAATTTTAATGTAAGCGAACAGATAGCAAGTCGATTTGCCAAAATTAAAAAAGAAAGTCCAGCAAATTGCTGGACTTCCCGAGAACATGTTCGATCATTGAATTTGAATAGTAGGAAGAGAATAAGTGAAATCGTTGTAAGGCGACATATCGAAGCCTTGAACACGAGCGTTCGTTGCAAACATATCACGACGTTGGTACATGTACATCAAAGGAAGATCTTCGTTCAACTCTTTATAGATTGCATGGAAGATTTCTTTACGCTTCTCAACATCGAGAGTCGAACCTGCCTGCTTGTACAAATCATCGATCTTCGGATTGCTGTAGCCAATTTCGTTCTGGAAGCCCTTTGTTGTGAATACACCCTCCGAAGATTGCGGATCTGGTGTTAATCCATATGCCATGAACAGCATATCGAAGTCGCCCTTCTTTTTCTTGTCGATAACCGCGTTGAATTCCATTTGGTCTGCGATGAACTCGATGCCGAGATCGCCGAAGTTCTTCTGTGCAACTGGAATAATTGCATCGTTAACTACGTTAGGCGTAGATGCTGTAAAGTGGATGACGAATTTCTCGCCATTCTTTTCACGCTTACCGTCAGCGCCGACTTTCCAGCCAGCTTCGTCAAGCAATTTCTTCGCCTTCTCCAGATCGAAGTTGTATTTCGTTACATCGTCCGTGTAAGACCAGGATTGCTTCGATTGTGGAACATCGATAACGTCTGCATAACCTTGGTATACAGCATCAACGATTTCTTGACGGTTCAAGCCGTATGTCAACGCTTGACGAACACGCTTGTCCTTGAACTTATCAAGCTTGTGGTTGAATGCGATGTAGCCGTAGCCATTTGTACGGTACAAGGTGGTATCCAAGAAGCCCATTTCCTTCAATTGCTCAACTTGGTCTTTGGATACTGCAGGAGCATCCATATCCGTCTCACCTGTTTGCAGCAATTGAACGTTTGTTTCGTCGGTTGTAAATTTAAAGATCAATTTCTCAACCTTAGGTTTGCCTAAGTAATAGTTCTCATTCGCCGTAAGCTGAGCTTCTTGTCCTGCTACGAACTTATCCAGCTTGTATGGACCAGCACCGACTGGTCTCGTGAACAAGTCAGGCATGTAGCCAAGGTTGCCTTGCTTATAGTCCTTACCATAGTAAGCCTTGGACATAATCTCTTGTGTACCGATAGCTGCTAGTGCTGTCGCGCTTACTTCTGTAGTCGTGAACTCGATCGTCAACGGATCGATAACTTTAATCCCTTCGATGGAAGATACTTTGCCATCGCGGTAGTCTTGTCCACCCTTGATATGTGCATCCTTCACGATATCAGCCGGACCGTCGTAGGATTTATCATGGAAAACAGTGAATGTGAACGCTACGTCTTCTGCCGTAAGAGGCGTTCCGTTGCTAAATTTCAAATCTTTCTTCAGCTTGAATGTATATTTCAAATTGTCAGGAGACACTTGATACTCTTCCGCCAATGCTGGCTTCACTGTACCGTCCTTGTCATATTGTAACATCCCTTTGAACAAGGAGCGCATAACGTATACATCATATGCAGACTCCGAGTAAATTGGATTGAAAATACCCTTCGGAGCTGTGATACCGATAATCACCATATCTTTACGGTTGTTCGCCAATTCTGGAGATTTGGAAGTATCCGTTGCCTTAATTACACCCTCAGAGACGATTTCGCCTTCTCCAGCCGCATCATCTTTCTTCTCTTCTTGGCCAGAACCCTGTTCATTCGATTGTGTGTTCTTCTCTGGTTCCTTCGCTTTATCGCTGCCGCACGCAGACAACGCGATCGATACAGCAAGAAGCGTACTCAAGAACAAACTCCACTTCTTTTTCATACAAAACTCCCCCTATTTCTGGAATAAATCCAATGATGTGATGTTTTTTTATGCACTATTTTAAACATGGAAGCAGCAGCAAAAAAACGAGATTTCCGATTGTTCTCCAAATGATTTTTTGCATATATATCCACTTACCATAAATAGGCATCTCAATATTTCTCACTATACTACTTTATCTATTTTATTTTGTAAAGTAGTTTTTTAGATTTTCTTGCAGGAGTAGTCGTGGAGAGGATTTTCATGCAGATCGATATTCCCACGGAAGACATATGAATAATTAACCATATGTCTGAAAACAAAATACATTATTACATAAAAAGGGATCTTGATATACAAGATCCATAATAGTAATTATTTGTTGTGATATTATCTTCTTACTCACCTTCCGAATCCATCTCAATGGATACGGCATGAGCAATACATGGTATGCTCTCACCTTGTTGATATGAGAGTGGCGACAGCAGTGAACCGGTGGCCACAATTAACATTCGTTTCAATTGTCCTCGAATCATCCGCTTCATCAAGTGCCCATAGGTGACAACAGCAGAGCAGCCGCAGCCGCTCCCTCCAGCTTCTACTGCTTGCTTGTTGCGGTCAAATATCATTAAGCCGCAATCATCGAATACGGTATCCTCCATCGATACCCCGGACTGCCTCAATAAGTCTGAAGCGATAGGATGGCCCACGGCAGACAAATCCCCGGTAACGATCATGTCGTAATAGCTTGCCTCTCTCCCGGTGTCAGTAAAATGCGCCCGCAAGGTATCCACTGCGGCTGGCGCCATAGCCGCCCCCATGTTGAACGGATCGGTTATACCTAAGTCAATGACCTTCCCAATTGTAGCGGTGGTTACCCGCGGCCCACTACCGCGATTGCACAATACCGCAGCGCCGGCCCCGGTTACGGTGAATTGTGCCGTAGGCGGTTTCTGCGAACCGTACTCCGTAGGGTAACGGAATTGCTTCTCCGCTGTGCAATTATGACTGCATGTTCCTGCAAGAGCATAATGCGCATTCCCGGAATCAATAATCATCGCAGCAAGCGCAAGTGATTCCATGGAAGTTGAGCATGCACCGAATACGCCAATATAGGGAACAGACAGAGTTCGAGCCGCGAAGCTGTTACTCGTAATTTGGTTCATCAAGTCCCCACCGATAAAATACTCGATATGGCTTGTGTTAACGTTCGCTTTCGTGATCGCAAGACTCGTTGCTTGTTCAAGAAGCTTGCGTTCTGCCTTCTCCCAGCTCGTCTCGTAAATATCAAGCTGTTCGTGGATCAAATCATAATCAGCTGCAAGCGGCCCCTTTCCTTCCTCAGGCCCAACAATGGCCGAAGTGCCTATAATATAAGGTGCTCGCTCAAATTTCCATGATTGCTTGCCAATAAGCATGTAACCACCTCGCTATGTCGCATACCTTCGATTATTGGATGAGTAATGGTCGTACCTTCTCAATAATGTGCTGCATCGTGCGAGAGCACTGTCCATACATTTGTTTTGCCTTCTCATCTTCCGTTGACAGACAGAACATTTCCAGATCAGCTTCGCACTTTTTCATCGTTGCTAACGTATTAGCCCTCTTCTGCGGGACCGTAACTTTAATTTGATCGTTGAACAGATCGACATACAACTCTCCGAAACTGTCCACTTGTGCCAAATATACATCTTGAACAGTCTTCACGCCTAGCGCTGTCAACTGTTCGCTCAACCACTTATTATCACGGCCAATCGTAGCAAGCGGCTGCTCCATAACCTGCCCGTCCATAATAACTGCTTGCGGTTCATACTCAGGAGCGACCTTAATCCCTAGATGTTTTGGAGTAAATGGCATATTTTCGCTTTTGAGCAAAACACTTACGTCACCGCTTGATTCCATCATAGCAAATTCAACATCAGCCACTTTGAATACATCCTTCTTTCGAAGCAGCAGCAGCAATTCATCGGAGGTCAGACGTTCCTTTTTCAAGTTGTCTTCAAGAATTTTGCCGTTCTTTATCAGAACTGTTGATTTTCCGTCTATCCAATCCCGCATCGTCTTACTCTTCAGTTGCAAGAATTCAATGCCGAACGAGACCGTAACCCATACACCCAGCGACACAAGCCCGAGATACCAGTTGTCCTCTAAATCTAGAGAAACATAAGCAGCTAGGCTTCCGATCGTGATCCCGGTTATGTATTCAAATACTGATAATTGAGTGACTTGACGCTTCCCCAGCATCTTGGTTAGCAGGAACAAGACAACGACCGCAACCAAAGTTCGAAGCGTGATTTCCAGCCAAAGTGGCATCATACATCCTCCTTGAAAAGAAAAAGTTCCATTCCACTACGTCATTATTTGTAGATGCTCATGATTTTATGAAGTGAGTTAATTTAATTATTAGAGGTATGGCCGCTCCTCTTTCGGGACACATTATCCTCTGTAGTTCGGTGGAGGAAGGGAGGTGTACAGCATGACAGTTGGATCTCAAGTGAAGACATGCTTAGCTTCGTTAAAAGGTGTTCAAGCTGACTTGGAGTCTTTCGCATTGGCCACTCAGAACCAAGAAGCAAAGCAATTATATACGAATGCCGCTCAGCAAACGCAGCAGATCGTCGACCAAGTAGAAAACCGAGTGCAGCAATTAGAAACGGAGGAGCCTCAATACAAAGGCTTCTAAGCAGAACATACAAGCCATGCAGGAATTGCATGGCTTATTTACATAACAGACGCGATGTAACTCGTCAAACGTCCAATCACCTCCACAGTTTCCTTCATACACTTATACGGTAATACATCATAACCAAACGAAAGGGGATTTGAACATGTCTGATGTAAGAGGCTGTGGAAGCTGCGGTTTCGGTGGATTTGGCTTTACAAGCACTGGCGTTATCTTGGTACTTTTCATTTTGCTCGTAATCATAACCCGTTCTTTCTGGTTCTAAGAGCTGCACCCAGGCGACCACCCAGGCATTGCTTGGGTGGTTTTCCTTTTGCCATCGACGTCGTTATCCATTCTCCAGAGCAGACCACTACGGATAAGATGAATCATAATATTCTTCCAGCGTGATCCCCCGTGCTGTCAATAGAGCGGACAATTTCTTCCCAACATAACGGATATGCCATGGCTCATATTGATATCCTGTAATATGCTCTTTTCCTTTTGGATACCGAACAATATACCCATATTCATGTGCATGATTCTGCAGCCATTTTGCCTCTTTCATGTCCGCGAAGCAAGCTTCCGCTGCACATTTTCCATCACTGCGCGTGAGGTCTACGGCGAGCCCTGTCTTATGTTCGCTATGCCCCGGCTCCGCACAATACAACTCCGCATTTTTCTTGCCATAACGCCGTACATTGCTATGATATATGGCAGTCTGAGCAGCATGCGATCGGTAAGCAGATACACCTGCCAAATAAATACCGTCTTGTCTAGCACCAGCGATTAGCTGCTCCAGAGCTCTAGCTGCTTCCTTGCGCAATTTGCGCTTATCTACTCGCTCGTCAAAAATAAAGGGTGCGTTTGGATAAACCAGATCATCTGGCCGGTAATCAAGAGGGAGTTCGTGAAATTTATTAACGAGGATCCCGATACTGCCGATTCTAGCCTTATCCATTTTGACATTACGTTCAATTGGAGTCTGATGCATCTTCAACATCGTATGTTGGAATGACTTCAAATCATCCAGTTGCATCGCGACAACTTCGATTGCTTGTCTTGGATGAAGAGCGTTCATCTGTGTATCAGCCACTGTCACTTCATATCTTGGGTGTTCCATCCCTTGTATCCTGCAGCTGCAGCATAATGGAATCAACAACAGCATGGACATTACTCGTGCAAATCGCAATCCATCACCCCCATCGCCTATCGTTAGTATGGATCGATGAGACATGATTCATGTGAGCCAATTACAGTTGTATGCATGAAAAAAGAGCCTGCTGTGTGCTCGTCCATTCGCACTTTGCAGACTCTTCATTCTGTTTATATTTAATTTAGTTAAATGAAATAATGTGCTATACTTCCACAGAAGCCGGTACTGCTGTTGCCGCTTCTGATTCTTCATCCTCTACCTCTTCAATGCCCCGCTGTGTAACAATGGAAACCAATAGCTCATTCTTATGGGACAAGAGATGGATATGTTCTGGAATTTGCACGTCTTCCACCAACATCTTACCACCTATGCCCAAATGGGAAATATCCACTTGAAACACGGAAGGAAGATGTGCGGGCAGACCCTCGATTTCCAAACTTGTTTCTTGCGTCTGCAAAATACCGCCTTTTTTGACCCCAGCAGGTGTACCGATATATTCTATAGGCACATGAATACGTATTGGGTGATTTGCAGATACCTGTTGGAAATCAACATGTGCATAAGCACCATCTTGTTTGACAACGTCTTTGATTAGCGCTTGGACTGGCTTCATGCCTTCCACCTGCAGTTGGAACACTTCTGTCCGGCCAACATGTGCAAGCTTGACGAAGTCTCTTGAATCAACATGCAATGCAGTACTCTCGATATCCGCACCGTATACGACGCCCGGGATCCGGCCTTTCTGACGTAATTCACGAAGGGAAGAGCGAGTAAAGTCCGTTCTTCTCTCTGCTTTCAGTTGATAAGTTTTGCCTTGTGCGTTCATATTGAAACTGCCTCCTTGTAGCAATCCTCTCACTTCACCAGAGTGGCGTCCTGCGATGAGTGTTGCAGGACATGTCTATTATTAACCTCGTTAATCTTATTTGAAACAATTTTTCATTATTTTTTCGCAAATTTTCTGAAAATAACGATTTAGCCTGATCGCAACTCCTTTTCTGTCATTTCACATAAACAATGCCAGCATTCGCAAGGAACACTGGCACTGTCTCTCGTATGCTTCTATTTGCGCTGAATATGCTGTAACGAATATCGTGATGTGATATTGTCCGACTACTTCTGTGACACTTTGATTTGCATTGTGCTCTGCAAGAAACTTCCATACTTTGCGGTCACAACAGCGGTACCCGATAGATTCGCCTTCACCGTGCCTGCCTCGTTAATGGACAACACCGAAGGCTGATTGGATGTGAAGCGAAGATCATTCGTCAACTCCACTCGATTCCCACTCTTGCCAACTCCGAACACCTTCAGTTGCTGTTGTTTCCCCGCTGTCATATTCGTATCGCCCTTCAACTCAATTGAGACAAGCGGTTCATTCCAGATCCATTTGGATTGGCTAGGCATACTCTCGTTGTGCAGACGGTCAGCCGCCGTAACCGCATAAGTATATTGTTTGCCTAGCTCACCTGTCGTATCAAGGTAAAATTGATATGCGCCGTTTATTTTACGTATAGTCTTCACGATTTGCTTCGGATCATTGACATTAATCGACTCGCTGCCCTCAGCCCGATAAATCACATAGTAAGCAGCCGAGCTGTTCGTAACCTCCTCCCATGACAGGTGAACTCCTTTATCGGTGACATGTGCAGTTGTAAGCTTCGGTGCAGATGGAGTATTGGCTGGAAGCCACGGCATCTCTGGCACAAGCGCTTTATACCGGTAACTGTCCCCGCTTAGTCGATCCTTCAACCCAAGCGGATTATTGAGAATATCGACGGTGCTGAAATGCATGCTCCCCTTCACCGTATCGAAGTTGAGCAGGTATTTCAATTGATTCGGAAGCTCATCAGGATTGAGCCAGGCTGGCGTGTTCGGATCATTCACCTTATAATCGGCATGACCGATATAGAGCTGTGTATGTGTTCCTTCTGTTTCCTTCACCCACCAATCCACAAGCTTCTCGAAGGCTGCAGGAGTAAAGCCAAAATACCAGTATATCTGTGGCGTAATGTAATCAATCCATCCCTTTTGAATCCACAAGCGTGTATCTGCATAGAGGTCATCATAATTCTGAACCCCAGCTGTTGTATCGGAGCCTGTCGGATCCGTTACTTTGTTGCGCCATACGCCGAATGGGCTAATGCCGAATTTCATATAAGGCTTCGCCTGCTTCATTTCTTTGGACAATTCCTCAATGAAGGTATTCACATTGTTGCGTCTCCAGTCCGTAATATCGGAGAAACCAGCTCCATACTGCTGGTAGGTCGCACGATCAGGGAACTCTACCCCGTCTACCTTATACGGATAGAAGTAATCGTCGAAATGAATCGCGTCAATGTCATAATTGTTGACGACCTCCATGATGCTGTCCATCACGAATTGCTTCGCTTCCGGCACCCCTGGATTGAAGTAGAGCTTGCCGCCATAAGATACTACCCAATCTGGATGCAATCTTGCAGGATGGTTGGGAACTAACTTATTGATATCTGGCTGCATACTTACACGATACGGATTGAACCATGCGTGGAATTCCATATTGCGCTTGTGTGCTTCATCAATCATGAATTGAAGCGGGTTATAGCCAGGATCCTTGCCCTGTACGCCAGTGAGCCATTCCGACCAAGGTGCATATTTAGACGGATAGAAGGCATCTGCAGTCGGTTTAATTTGCATCACAATAGCATTCATGCCTGCTGTTTCTAATTCATTGAGAAGATTTACAAAGTCTTGCTTCTGCTCTCTTTCCGTAACTACGCCTTCACGCGGCCAATCAATATTGACGACGGAAGCAATCCAAGCTGCTCGCAATTGCCGCTTAGGCAGGATTGTATCCTTGTTCACGACAAGTGTGAAATCAGCAGTCTTGCCTCCGTAAGCAGCAGTTATGGAGCTGATGCCTACTTGAAGAGCCATGACGTTCCCACTAGCATCTATCGTTGCATTGTGCGGCTGACTGGATTTGAACACAACGCCTGTCGATACTTCTGAGAAAGAGCCATCGGAATAGTATGCTGTTACCTTCCCTTGCAGCGACTCGCCGATAGTCATTGCACGCAAGCCGGTCAGCTCAAGTCGTTCCAGCTTCGGCTGAGGCACGGATACCTTCAATTCGTAAGCGGAGGAGAGTTCGCCATATACCGCCCGCATAACAGTCGTTCCATTCGCTTGTGCAGTGACCATACCAGCTGCATCAATGGAAGCAACCTCGGGATTGCTGCTATTGTAGCTAACTCCTTCTAGCATGGATACAGGCTTCGCAGCACCTTCATATCGCGCAAATGTATGGGTCTTCACGCGCTCACCAATCTCCATAGCTGGTGCTCCATACAAGTTCAACTGCTGAATGACTGGAGCGGCTTGGCTGACGACTACATCAACTACGGATTCTGGTGCTTGCATGTAGCGTGCCGTTAGTCTCGTGCGTCCTTCGGCCACAGCAGTAAGCGTATTGTCTGGATTTACAACGACAATGGAAGGATCATCACTGATAAGTACGGCTTCCTTCGTCACATCTACTTGTTCTGCTTCGCCAGCAGAAGTCGCTAACACCTGAACCCGTTTTGTCTCTCCTGCCTGCATAGGAGGCAAGCCGATCATCGTTAGCTCATATATACTTGTCGATCCATAGAGAGCTCGCAGGCTATCAAAATAAATAGCGCCGCTATTTTTATTCCGATCATTCGTTTCTACTACATAGAGCTGATTCAATTTGATAGGCTGAACAAGATTAGTAGGCAAACTCGCAGTAACGTACCGCCAGCCATTCCAGCTGAGCCCGTTGCTAGTAGTAAAGTCAATCGTTGGCTTAGCTCCGCTGGCATCCTGCAGTTGACCTCGCAGCCAGTGCTTATTTCCATCCCCATACACCCACACTCCGATTGAAGATGGATATCCTTTTATCTCACGCCCTACTCCCCCAGATGCGTTCAAGAAATTCAGATAAGCCGCTGATGTTCCCGTCGTTTCCGTGAAATCATAGGTGAGCTTTACTGCATGTTCATCATGTTGTACCGGTTCCGGTCGTGAGGTTAGAACCGCCTTAACAGAACCAGGGACTGCTCTTACTGAGGTTGCAGACAGCTGTTGAAGCTGCTCGAAGTCTTCAATAATCTGGGATGAAGCCGTACTGCCTGATGCGAGCGGTTCTGCCTGCGCTTCAGATGACGATAAGGATGAAGAGGATAAATCAGAGGAACTCATTGCGGAAGCGTTTACAATTGTGCTGAACATAAGCACGACCGACATCATCGACATGAGTAAGATACGAGCCCGGTTCCTTGCAAAATACAATGTTAATTCCCTCCCTTTGGATATCGAGTAATGAGAACATCATCGTATGTCGGCTCTAGATGAATGAAATTTTATTTCAATCTTTGAAGCAGTTTAAGTTTAAAATATTTCAAACCGAATGTATATAGCGACTAAAGTATACTTTTGTCTAATGAATAGGACTGGGGACGTAATTCTATATCACTGTTCTCTGTGGCTCTGAATAATAAAAAAATACCCCAGCAGCTGGCAGCGTGGGCTCATAAGTACCGTTACGACTTACGAACCAGCCTAGCCAACGCTAGGGTATCACCTGAATATCGAGGTATCTGGCTATTGAAAGCAACCACGTTAACAAGATTGTTCATTCGTGGATTGTATCCTTCCATTGTTACTTCACGCGGTACCATCGCTGTCCTGTACGCGGATTGTAATAAACCGTTACCTTTTTCCCTGTTGACGGATCGATACTAACTTCCGAAGTCTTCTCGAAGCCTTCCGGCACATGTTCATGTTCATTCGCTTGGTGACGGCGATCTCGGAAGGCCGAGATGATAAGAAACACAATAAAAAAGAGCAGCTGCAATGAAAAATAAACAATCAAAAACGTAATCATCTTACTTCTCGCTTCGGCCGAAGCGTTACAGCCGTGCCGTATGCAACAATTTCACTCATATTGGTTCCGACTTCACCAGAGTCAAAACGCACCATAATGACAGCATCCGCACCCATCGCTTGTGCGTTCGCTACTAAGCGATCCAGCGCTTGCTTCCGTGCATCCTCTAGCATTTCCGTATATTGAGTGATTTCGCCTCCTACCAATCCTTTGAATGCAGCAGCGATATCCTTCCCCAACCCTCGTGCGCGAACGGTCAGTCCGAATGCTGTACCGAGTATTTCCTTTACATCATAATTGGCCACTTGCTCTGTCGTTACGATAATCATCGTCAAACTCCTCCTCAACCGCCTTTTCTAGACGGAAACCCAAAATGAATCATAATGTATCTATAGTACGGTTGAGACGATCCTTGCGTTCAATCCCCATCATTATTTATTTTAGTTTACATAATTAAGTTTATGTGATCAGATAAGTTATCCTATCTCATCGATTTTTCACCGTAATTATTACATCACTTTTCGCTTATAGTAGACGCGTGTCCATAGGAAGATGGCGTTCCCGATTAATAGGATAGTAAATTGCAATCCGCTATTCCCCTTGACAGTAAAATCATACAGCCCCCACACCAGCAATGCGATCGTATAGAACATGTAGCCGTTCTTCGCTGACTTGTCATTATGATAACGTTCCATTTCATCTTGCTTTCTCATCTTGATGCCTCCTCATAAGTAAACAACTGATCGACTGTGACCTCTAACGTTCGTGACAGCCTGAACGCTAGCGCTAAGGTTGGATCATAATTATCATTCTCAATCGCGTTAATCGTCTGCCGACTCACTTCACACCGCTGAGCCAGCTCTTGCTGTGACATGCCCATTCGCTTGCGCAGCTCTGATATCTTGTTTTTCATAACGAGTTCTATCTCCTCAAATGTAAAAAACATTTTACATCTTTTATTATAATGATCAATTGTGTTATGTCAAATTCTTTTGACATCCCATCATTCGGTGACATTCTTACTCTTTACCCACTTTGCAATCAAAAGGATAGCCCGCTCCATTTCTTCAAAGCTTGCGTAAGCGTACGATAGTCGAAGTTGATGCTTGCTCGAGCGATCATAGATATGACCTGGATTCAGCAGAATTCCACAAGCTAGCGCATGCTTGAACAGGGCTTCGATTGCAATAAATCTATCCATGGTCACCCATATGTAAAATCCGCCTTGGGGAACTCTCCATGCTGCAAAAGATGACCAATGCTGTCTCAACTGGTCAAGCAAAAAGTCTCTTCGCAAACGAAGCTGAGCACGAATGTGTTGCAAGCGTGACTGGTGGATACCCGATCGAAGCCACTCCGCTGCAACTTGTTGCGATAAAGAGCTGGAGCCGTAATCCATCTGCATTTTAATATCTGCCAAGCGTTCTATCACCTGCTTCGAACCAACAATCCAGCCCATTCGCAGGCCAGGGCAAACACACTTGGACATCGTCCCTACGTAGAGGACTTGTCCATGCTTATCCATTGACTTCAATGATCGTGGCCCCGGGGCATCCAGCCATAACGCTTCGTAGGCACTATCTTCAATAATTGGCAATCCAATGCGATTGCTGATGTTCATTAATGCTTCTCTTCTGTTCTGCTCCATCACCGTACCCGTTGGATTATGGAAGCTTGGAATCGTATACAGCAGCGAAGCCTTATACTGTAGCGCATATTGCTCCAGAGCATCCACTTGTATACCGCCTTGATCCATTGGCACACCAACCATTCTTAGTCCGGCCGATTGGAAGGCATGAATAGAATATAAATAGGAGGGCTTCTCCACGAGCATAGTGGATCCACGACCAACGAGGCCTGCTGCAATGAGCTGCAGTGCTTGAAGTGCTCCCGAGACAATCAATATCGAGTTAGGCGCGGCTTCGATGCCTTGTTCCGACAACTGCTTGCTGAGCTGTTCTCGCAGCGGATAGTGCCCAAGCGGCTGTTCATACCCGAGTGATATTCCATGATCGATTGCACCGCGTGTCGTTTTCTCCATCTCTTTTGTTGGCAATAAGTCAGGGGCAAGCTCGCCCGTGCCCATGCGAATCATTTGCGGTGAGAATTCCATGTTATTTATCGTCTGAATAATCGGTAAATTGGGATAATGTGAGCCTTCTTCCACATACGCATTCCAATTCGGCAGAATAGGAGACATGCTGTCGACACGATGGGCTATGTCCGATATAACCGTCCCCCCTCCGCTATTCCCTTCAATAAACCCCGCATCAGTCAAGCAATCCAAGGCTGCCACCAGCGTGCTGCGATTCACACCCAGTTGCTTCGCAAGCTTACGCTGTGCAGGGAGTCTCGCACCCGCTTCCCATTCCATAGACAAAATTTTAGATTTCATATAATGCTCGATTTGTTTATACAGCGCGATCGATGAGGATCGTTCGAGTCTCCAATCGCTGTAGTCAATGCTGCACGTCTTTGGCATATGTTCCTCTCCTGCACCAAGTTGATTGATAAGCTTATTATAGAATTTGGTTGGTCTTGAACTCAACCAAATGGTCGGGGACAATTGTAAATTGCTGCGTTATGATATTGTCTTAGAACCGGTTCTATGGATGATGACATACGGAGGTAGATATCAATGGTCGAGGCATTCATTCACGGAATATTGCTCGCACTTGGCCTTATATTGCCGTTAGGCGCACAAAATGTGTTTATTTTCAATCAAGGGGCTTTATCTAAGCCGTTCGTAAAGGCCATCCCTGTCGTGATAACAGCGGCATTATGCGATACCCTGCTTATTCTAGCCGCAGTTCAAGGCATCTCGCTATTCATCTGGAAGTGGAAATGGCTTCAATACGGACTGTATCTATTGGGATTCTTCTTTCTGTTATTTATGGGTTGGAGTTTGTGGAAGTCGTCAAGCAAGTTGAATGGCAGTCAGGGAAGTGCTATGAGTATCCCGAAGCAAATGATGTTCGCCATGTCCGTCTCTCTTCTGAATCCACACGCGATTCTCGATACGATTGGCGTTATTGGAACGAACTCTTTGCAATATTCTGATAAACTCAAGTGGATGTTTACGATAGCCTGTATCGCAGTATCGTGGCTGTGGTTCCTGGGACTAGCTGTAGCAGGTCATTTCACTAATAAAATCGATGCTGACGGCCGCATCCTCACTTGGTTGAACAAGATATCCGCAATTACCATTTGGTTGATTGCGCTATACATGTTGGTTCAACTGCTTACCGGTGGCCTGACTGTAATTGGATAACTGCGATCCATTTATGAGGAACGTAATACAAGCAAGACTCCCTGCTCTTCCAGCGAGCAGGGAGTCTTGTTCATTTTTAAACCGTAAAGATTTGAAGTTCTTCTTGCAGATCTTGCATTTTGCGATTCAATAAGGTAGCTGTATCCGATATTTCCTCCACAATAGCAAGCTGCTCTTCGGTCGATGCGGCAACACTCTGTGTATTCAGTGAGGAATCCTTTGCTATGGTAGCAAGGTTGTCCAAAGTGGCAGCAACCTCCTCACTTCCAGCAGACATTTCTTCAGCGGCTGCCGATACCTCTTGAATTTGCTCCGTGACCTGCTGCACGGATGTCCATATTTTGTTGAAATGCTCCCCAGCCTCCTGCACAATCAAGGTACCTTGTTCAGCCTGCTCCGTATTTTCTCCCATCGCTTCGGCCAGTTCCTTCGTATGTGCAATTACCGTATTCAGCATCTCTGCAATTTGTTCCGTAGAGTCCTTCGTTTGCTCTGCAAGCTTGCGCACCTCTTGGGCAACAACGCCGAAGCCTCGTCCATGTTCGCCTGCCCGTGCCGCTTCAATAGATGCATTGAGCGCCAATAGATTGGTTTGCACCGCTACATTGCCAATGATACTGACGATATGCTCTATCTTCTCGGATTGATTCAACAAAGACTGCGTAATCCCTTCAGAACGACTGACGGAATTTCTGATCTGTGCCATTTGCTTCACCGTCAGCTGGACAACCTGATTGCCTTGATCAACCGACTCTGTTGCGTCGATGCTCAGTTCTGATACGGCAGAGGATGATTCAGCGATCCGCTGAATGCCGATTGCAATTTCCTCCATAGCAGCCTTACTTTCTTCAGCCCCTTGCATCTGCGATTCTGAACCAGCTGCAACCTCTTGAATAGAATTGGATATTTCATAGCTAGACTGAGACGTTTGCGTGGCGATTACCGTTAGCTGCTGTGACGATTCCGCGACCTGATCAGCGGTCGTCTTGACATTGGTAACCAAGTGCTTGATTTGAGCAATCATCGTGTTAAAACTATCAGATAGAACGCCGATTTCATCTTTCGAGCGAACCGGAATAGATACCGTTAAATCGCCGGCCGCCACTCTCGTGGACAGAACGGACAGCTGTGTAAGCGGCCGAACTAATCGGCGTATTAAGAAGGCAATCACGATAATGAATACGATACCTATCGATGAGCCAATACCAATAATTTCCCACAACATGGAATTCAGATCGTCTTTAATCTTCTGATTATTGAAATCTACGGCAAAGACCGCTATCGTCTGATTCCTTTCATTATAGATCGGCTTCAGTACCGTAATCCATTCGCCACCAAGATCTCTATAGACGTCACTAAAGCCAACACCTGTCCGCTCCATCTCATAGATCGCATCGACAAGCTCCGGCTTGACCTCATAGTCGCTTCCTGGCGCATTTCCTAATTCAGTAAAAGAACGGCTGCCTAGAAGCACCTTCAAGTAAGACTTTCCATCGCGCTCCGTGAAACCCGGTGCAAGCAAGTACGCATTCGAGATGAAATTATCCCGTACCATGCTGTCTAAGTTATCCCGAATCCAGACAATATTCTGATCCTTCGTATACTGTAAGGCTCCCATTAGCTTGAGCTTGTTAGCAGCTCCTGCAATGCCCTCACTTTCAACCTCAATCTGCTTCGTTAGCGTAGTATGAAGGGATAGTAATTCATCATTATAGATTCTTCGCTCCATCATATATGAGGATGATATGAATACAATAGACATGATCATAAGAAGAATGGTCACGACGATGATAGATTTCATCACTAAACCTTTGTTTTTCATTCAATAACCCCCCTAGTTGACTGACAAACAGGTTATATACAGGGGTTCCTTCAATTCGAATCCTTACTGCCTATAAACCTTGTCCGTATTTGCTGACCGATCAATTCATGTCAATTAGCTATATATCGTCATATTTCGACAAAAATGAATAGGCAAATTTAAATATTTTATAGATTATTTATAGAAAAAAGAGCATGTATATCCGAGTATGGGGAAAAAGCGTCTCTATTAAACGAAGTCATCTACAAAAAAACATCCTTGCCGAAATAATCGGCAAGGATGCTGATGGTAAGATTCTGCATGCACAGAAAACATAACTACTAACTACTAACTACTAACCAGATAACGCCATATCAATTCGATATTGAGTCGCTTTCACACATTTTTTGCAAACTTGAAGAGATGTACCATCACTTTTCGTTTGTGTGTATAATACTTTAATTCGTGTGCTTCCACACACTGGGCATGTTCCTCGTCCATGTGACGGAAGATTCCATAATGCTTTACCGCGTTTTGTTTTTGCCATTTCTTTTCCCCTTTTCCGTATCTATTATCGTAAATGTGGTGTGGCTCCGCGCGCTTCGCGAATATCCTTCACTACCTGCTTCATACCTTCTATAGCATTTCTTTCGATCTGCTGGGCGGAGATTAGAGTCCTCGCCATCTCGTGACGCGTCCCTTCTTCATTCCTATCATTCCGGTCATGTTGCATTCTGTAGAGGATTGCCACAATATCATCATATAAGCCCGCTAGAACTCGATATTTCTCAGCCAACTGCTCTAGCCCATCCATCGACTGCTTCATATCATGCAAATAACGGGCAATGTAGTGCTTGAACGTACGATACATGGATAATGTTTGCTCCGCCCCATCCCAATCCGCCGTGCCTGACTGAATTGCCTCTATCATTGCATCATAAGCTTGTTCGCCACATGCAAATTGCTCAATCGGCAAAATGCTATCATGCTGCTCCCATTTATAAATCGCCTGTACCAGCGATTCTGTAATTAGATCACGTACATCCATAGAAATCCTGCGTTTGGATATTAGCTGCATAAATACAATCGATGAATCTCCTGTTTGACCAAGTGTCTGAACAAACAGCTTGCATCCGCAATTCCCACACGAATCTATTGCGAAAAAACACTGCTGCGTTTCGTCATAGCCATAGATCGTATAGTATTGATCGTGCCAATAAATGAGTCCGACACCTTCTTGAAGAGAAATCCTCATTTCTTCGATCGCATGCTCGAAATAGACCGGGAAGACCGGTTCCGTATTGTATCCTGCATACGTCTCTGAATAGAGACCCAGCAAATCCGCAGCAACAAAGTGATCAGCATCCCAGTTATAGGCGGTTACAGATAGGGCACCTAACTGACGATGAACGGACATGCGGAAGGCCAATGATGACATGCACGCAATCGTATGCTTCGGATACGAGGTTAGCCCGCTAGTCAGCAGAACACTGTGGAAATGATCGATAAACGTTTTTGTTTCCGGTACGATTTTCATATTTTCAAGGATAATAGACGTCATCTCTTCACCTGCTCTTATACTCAGTTGTTGACTGCAATTATCTTGGCGCCGCCTGGCCCCAGTGGAGACTACTGGAGCGTGAACGCATGACTTCATCGTAACCGATATCAGCGCGCAGTAGTTCGATCGCTGCTCGTTCATGCTCCTTCGCAAGTTGCGCTTGCTCAACCAACTGTGGTACTCGATCAGCTTGGATGCACATCTCTTGACTTGTTGGAATCTGAACCGTCGCTTTCATGACTTGAAATGCCTCATCGATAAGTTGATAATGGCGAACGATCTCCGCAGATATACCAACCTCTTCTTGTATAGAAGCTAAATAATTCATCATGTCACGTTTGATTCCAGCGTAAGAGCTGATGGTATATGCGCCCCCATGCGGATGATATTGTTGGCTAGACAGGGAGGCAATCATATAGTCGTATGCCTTGCAGCCTGCAGCAAAGTCCCGATCTGGCAAAGTTCGATGCGGTGTATCCCAATCTGTTACTGCTGTAACTAGCGACTCCCTGTATATAGGTTGGCGCGGCATGTCCACTGCTCCAATAATCGTTTGATAATACCAGAAAGGCGTAGGATTACCGATGATACCGAAATTCCGATACAACAGCACCTGTTCCTCCTTCTCGTAACCGTTGAGATAGAAGAACACTTCGTCCTCATCGTCATAACCCGTAATCACGGCAAACCCAGGCTTCCAATAGACGATGCCTATTCCTCGATCGATGCTGTGCTGAATATGACGTATCGACTCCTGCTGCGCCAATTTAAATGTACGGTGACGCGTATGCCATGCAAATTGCCTCGATGCAATCCCCATTCGATGGAGCGCATTCCCATGTTCTTCTCCCCAGTTGCCGTATGCGGTAACCGAGCTGCTTGACATTTCTTTGTGAATAACGAACTTCGACAGTAGACCTGTCATCCCGCCAAGCATATACTTCGAACCCTCATACAGACCAGCACCCGTAAGTACAGCATGCGTGGCATCTATATAAGATCGATTTTCGATTTGAAAAGAAAGAGATTGAGTTGATGCTATACTCATGAGCGGCCGCTCCTCTCTTATCGCGATAATCCAATTATAGTAAAGAAGGTACGACATATAATGTCATACCTAAAAATTTGTCAATATATATCTTCCTGTTATCGACACACCTCTTGCTTGCTTAGCTTCAACGTTATTTCTTCACATCTAGCCATCACCTTGTCTCTCAGCCACTTCGGCTTCACGATCATTGCCCAATCCCGTGTTGACATCAAGTGATCGACAAATAAGGAAACGTCAATAAATTCGATCTTATATATGGAATCTTCTTGTTCGATCACGTTATATTCCCGCCACGCTTCCGAAGGTTTGGAATCGAGAAATGTAATGATTGCCGTAAAAGGATGGACAGGAAGATTCGATGATCCGTAGGCAGCGGAATGTTCATTATGCAGCCGAAATACACCCTCAGCTCGTTCCAATCGTACTATGCGATCTAGGCGAAGCAGCTTCTGCTGCTCCTCTTGCTCGCACCATCCATTAACGTAATCAACATATTGCTTGTAGCACAGCTTATAGGGGTGAAACGTATGCGTCTCTTCCCCTTCCATCCCCTCATATTGAATGGTAAGCACTTGATTGTTCTGAATGGCCTTGCTTAGTTGATTTGCGATATCAACGATCTTGGCATTGATCTCATAAGCTGGAATTTGCTGAGACTGCAGCTCATTAACGTCTGACAAGCGACGGAACAATTCTGATACTTGCATCATAATTGGCAATTTCGCTTGGTATTCATCATAACCGCCATAATTGTAATCCTGATAACGATGAGACAAGAATGCTAACGTTCGTCTTAATTCTTCCGTAATATACGTGCTAGGCAAAGCAAATGTCGCATCCGTATACCGATAGCCTCTTTTTTTGGCATCATAGTGAAGAGGAGCTCCAAGAGAGTTGACCATATATTCAATATCTCGATTGGCTTGTCTGGTAGACAGCTCGAATTGATGTGCTAATTGAGTGCAATTCGGAAAATGATTCGATCGTACTTCTTGATCAAACCATAAAATTCGATGCATATTGCTCAAATCCAAGTTCCCCCTTGTAGACATAGACAAAACAACAAAATCACTATGTTGTGCATAACTTCGTAATTGTTGGAAGTTGGCCTTATCGTCGCTATTGTTAGCGTTGCAACCATCCATATGACTTCAACGTCAGCAGCCGATTGACGGTTACGTATCCCCGCCATTCCATCTGGCCTGCTGGACTCACTGCTGGCCAGCTTATTGGCCAACCGCCATCCTCCTGCTGCTCCTCCACAAGGGATTGCAGATGCTCTTCGATTTCTTTCTCAGTGACAAATTGTACGCAGTAGCTGTCACGCGTTGGTGCCCAATCCAGCACCTTATGAACATACCCTTCCGCCTTCGTATTGCGTTCAATGACACCTGGCAGCTGCAGCCATTCGTTCACCTTCTGCAATGCTCTCTTTGCTCGCTCCTTGTCCGGATGAGCAGTTAAGAAGGAGATATATTGTATATTGCTGTGATAGCCTTCATTATCAGCTGACTCTAGCTGATTCCACATGAACTGCTCAGCCTGTTGGAACCATTCTTCTCGGATGAGTTCAGGAACAGTATTCTGCTTCATCAAATATCCGAGTATATGTCCTGTGGGATTAATGGAGGCATGACGATCATCGGTGACTGTCCACCAAGGCGCGTGCGGATATTCATTCGCTGACGTCTGAATAAGAGGGAATCCCCCAGTATCCCCCACTGTAACCGATTTCAAATAGCTGCCGATTCCAACGATTAACTCTCGGTCATATTCATCAATCTCTTGCAAAATTGATAGTGCTACTTCCGTTGGGACAGGCTGACTATGCGGACAACGAATATCGGGCTCCAGCGCTTGACCGAAGCCGCCATCCGTATTTTGAAAACCTGTAAGGGCCATGATAACAGCTGCCTTGCTCCCTTGGCCGAAATGATATTCAAAACGTCTGCGGTCGAGCAGTCTCGCATTCTCGTAAATAAAGCGCTGCGTGCGATTAAAGCTGTCTACACTCAACATTTTTATCAACTCCATTATTGTTTAATGTGATTAATTTACTTTCTCATAAACATTATTTCCCCGCTTCGTCACTTGCATGTTTAACGCAGCTTCATGGTTTTAGTAAAATAAGTTAACGCTTCCGAAGTCGTAGAACGAGCAAGACGTTCATAGAGCTGTTCCTTCGCATCCTGTACAGATATCATTGACGTCTCGATTCCCAGATTCTCTAGCCAATGGTCAATCGTCTCATAGGATGTACTATTCCATCCGTTTACTTCGCCAGCGCTATTTCGCCGTTCTGTCACACCCGAGATGACAATATCCATCGTCCCCTGCAGCTCATTTAACGCATTGTCGAATGCCTTCTTCTGATCAGGAGATTTCATACCTGCCTTCACTCGAAGCAGCCTCGTATCGATACCGGGATGTTCAACAATGATGCCATACAACAGCTTCTCCTCCGGTGACATCTCACCCGCTGCATACCGTTCCTTGACGGAACGAGTATCGCCAAGCACGGAGCGGACAATCGCTACCCACTCCAGCGAGATAAACACCCCTTTCTTCTTGATGAACTTGCCGTAGGCAGCAACCCCATCCCCAGGAAATTGAACCCGCCAACGCCACGGATCCGCATCCGTGTCACTATGCCATGCCGATTCTTCTGTCACACCCGCAAGTGAAGGGTGATGGGGTGCCAGGTTGGCCAGCGGCAGAATACCCACTTGGCGAATAAGCTCAACTGCTTCTTTATAATTGTGAATCAAATTCGTATTCGCGCTCATCTTCGATTTCATCCCTTCTTCGTCTGATCTAACATCTTCTTCCTTCCTCTGTTCCAATCGCTATGTATCAAAGAGAGACCTAAATGACTCACGTTGTTCACTTATACCTCTCACATACCTGATAAGCATGCTTATAGATGGCTTCTCGCAATTCCACAGGCTCCAACACCTCAGCATCCAAGCCAAGGCCATAGAAGAAGCGCTGTGCCCATTCCCATTCTGACCGAGGACAGTTAAACTCAACCTCTCCCACATCTTCACCGGTTTCATGCACCAATTCCCCAATATGTTCATCTTGCTCGACAAGCAGCATGCCGCGATAGGTCAGTTTTGCCCGGATTCGGATCGGGTCTTCCTTCTTCACGGCTTCTAGCTTACGATTTACTTGGCTGACCTTGCCGTTGTCCCCGTTGCCCTGCACTGTGCGTACATCTTCATCTTCGGCTATCGAGATTTGAGACATACGATCGACACGAAATGATCGATCTTCACCATGTGTTAACGAATAGGCTTCACAATACCAGAACCCATGTGCCGAATATATCCGCTTCGGCTGGATATACAACCAACGCTGATGCTTCTGTGAACGATAGAATATATGGAGCCACTCGGGCTTCGCCTGTGATAGATGCGCAATCAGCTGCTTCAACTGTGGAGCACGGTAGTTTCTTGCAGGTACGGACAGCTCGACACGCTCTAACATCGGTTCCACCTCAGTCAGCACTTCACTGGATACGATCTGCTTCAGCTTGTCCATGACCGTCCAACGCTCCTGATTGAATGGTGAATCGGGAAGCTGTGTCATGCCCTGCAGCGCGAAGAGCACGGTTAATGCTTCTGTGGTCGATAATTGAAGCGGCTGGAGCATGTAGCCATCCATTAACCGATAGCCCCCACTTGAACCCGCTGTCGCATATAACGGTACTCCCATCTCGCCCAATGCTTGCATATCTCGGATAATGGTACGGCGGGAGACTTCGAATTTCTCTGCTAACGATTGAGCCGTTTCGGAACGGTGATGTAGGGCGATAATGATAGCAATTAATCGATCGATTCGTTTCAATGGCTTCTCCTTAGCTGGATGATTTTCACGGTTTGACCTGATTATATCATGTGAATGGTGACAGCTTGTATGTCACCATTTATGATCGGGTAACAAAATTTTTGCGACGATTCCCCGGCTGAAATTGTTACATCTCATCGACATCGTCATCAATGGTACATACCAAACTGTTAGAATCTGATATAGTTAATCCGACACATTACGGCGCTTACACCGCAAGGAAGGACATCGGAAGATGAATGTATACGCGAAGCATACGCTTCTAGAAGAAGCTTCAACATTTATTAGGCAATGCTATCAAGAGCTCGGCAAGCTCCCTGCTGACATAGAAGGGCGCCTATCACAAATACATTCCGAGATTGAACATACTGGCACTTATTCGCATACTGCAGAAGAAATAACTCACGGAGCTAAGATGGCTTGGCGCAATAGCAATCGCTGTATTGGCCGCTTGTTCTGGTCATCCTTGCATGTAGTTGACGCCAGACATATAACCGAGGGTAAGCAGAT
The DNA here is from genome assembly GCF_001680695.1 of Paenibacillus sp. KS1. Taxonomy (NCBI): domain Bacteria; kingdom Bacillati; phylum Bacillota; class Bacilli; order Caryophanales; family Paenibacillaceae; genus Paenibacillus; species Paenibacillus sp. KS1. The sequence continues at coordinate 29,697 of NZ_MAIS01000033.1, forward strand.
CGCAGACGCGTTAGTCCAACATATTGACTTCGCAACAAATGATGGCCGGATACGTCCTGCAATCACGGTTTTTCCACCTGCTCACCCAGACGGAATGCATCCTGTTCGGATATGGAATCATCAGTTGATTCGCTATGCTGGCTATGAGACTAGCCAAGGCATCATGGGAGATCCACACTCGCTCCCATTTACCCGAATATGTGAATCACTTGGATGGCAGGGAGAACGCACACCGTTCGATGTACTGCCTCTTGTCATTCAGACAGGTACGAACCCACCGCAGGTATTTGAGATACCGAAGTCCTCCGTTATAGAGGTGCCGCTCAGCCATCCCGAGTTCGAATGGTTTGCTGATCTGCAGCTGCGTTGGTATGCCGTGCCGCTTATTGCTGATATGCGCCTTGAAATCGGCGGCATCTCCTATCCTGCCGCGCCATTCAATGGCTGGTACATGGGAACAGAAATCGGCGCACGGAATTTGGCCGATGAAGGACGATACAATTTGCTGCCAGTCATCGCAGAGCAAATGGGGCTGTCTACGGTGTCGAATACATCACTGTGGAAGGACAGGGCTCTTGTTGAGCTTAATGCCGCAGTGCTTCACTCCTTCAAGGAAGCGGGTGTTAGCATCGTAGACCACCATACGGCAGCACAACAATTCGTTAAGTTCCAGGAGCAGGAACAGAGTTGTGACCGTGCTCATACAGGCGACTGGACATGGCTGATTCCACCGATGTCACCCGCCGCAACTCCTATTTTCCACCAAAGCTATGACAATACGATTGTGAATCCGAATTTCTATTATCAATCTGTACCGTATATTAACGAAGCATGATCATCAATTATTCTGTTCTCACAAGGGCCTGCTCGCCAAAATAGTCGAGCAGGCTCCTTTCTTTTTATTCCGTAATACAAAACATTGGGTCAACTAATTGCAGGTGCACGCAGCGTAATGAGTCTCAGAGTCTCATACTATCGCCATTTGACAACTTCTACGCACAGGTCTATATTAATTTCTGTATTCAATAGTTTCCTCACTCAACTATTGAGTTTTTTAAATAATAAGGAGGAATTAACATGACTGCATCATCACCCGAGTGGATCGTCATTCAAGGGGCTCGGGAACATAACTTGAAGGATGTCACTGTTCGTTTTCCACGAAATCAATTGTCCGTTGTAACCGGCGTATCTGGTTCAGGGAAATCAACCCTGCTGTTTAACATACTTGTCCAAGAGGGTGAGCGCAAATTTGTTAGTGCTTCCGGACATGCAGCAGACAACGTGCAGCGGCCGGATTATGACGACATCTACGGTCTGTCCCCTATCGTCAGCGTTAGTCAGCATCATCATAACTTCAGCCGACGCTCTACCGTTGGAACATATAGTGAGATTTATACATATCTGCGTTTGCTGTATACGGCAATTGGAGAGCGTGCTTGTCCGCATTGCCAAGTAGTGTTCAGTTATGCGGATATACGTACGACCCCTGTTCGTCTGTCTGAGGAAGAACATTCCCATCAGAAGCACTATGCGTGCCCTTCTTGCGGACAACCCGTTGAAAATATAACCATGGCTCACTTTTCCTTCAATTCACAGCTCGGTGCGTGCCCGGGGTGTACCGGTCTGGGCGAACAAATAGAACCCATTCTCGATGCAATTGTACGTCCTGATTTGTCGATCCAAGATGGAGGCATTCAAGTATGGAAAAAGGGATTCCTGTGGCACTTTGCTCCGCTTCTCTTGCGTGCAGCCAAATATTATCACCTTCCTCTGCATGAAGAAGATCTTCAGCGGCCGATCGGCGAATTGCCAGACATTGTGCGTCACATGCTGCTGTACGGCACGGACGATCCACGCATCCGCGAGCTTCGCCCTGATGCCCCTGCCCCATCCAATATGAAGCAAGGCAAATATGAAGGTGCCGTGAACAGCCTACTGCGCCGATATTACGAGGGTGACGATGACGAGGAATCGCTGCTGGAATTCGCCCGCTTCCTCCGTACAGTTCCTTGCGAGTCCTGTCACGGTTCGCGGTTGAATGCAACAAGCTCGTACGTCCTGGTGAACGGGACGCCGATCCACCATCTCATGTCTATGTCTCTAACTCAACTGCTGAATTGGCTTGAAGGCTTGCCTTCTGCTCTGCCTGATCGATACGTCGAAGCGGCTCAGCCTATCTGCAGGGAATTACGGGAACGTACACGAAGTCTCATGAATGCGGGACTGAACTATCTATCACTAGATCGAAGCTTTTCCAGCCTGTCTGGCGGAGAAGCGCAACGTATGCGGCTGGCCTCTTTGTTGAATTCGAACTTGAGCGGCATGATCTGCGTACTTGATGAACCTACGACAGGATTGCACCCGCAGGATACCGACAAGCTGATGCGTTCGGTGCGTAAGCTGGCCTCACTCGGCAACACCGTAATCGTCATTGAACACGATATCGATGTCATCCGACAAGCTGAATATGTAGTGGACATCGGCCCAGGCGCAGGAGAGCTTGGAGGAGAGCTTGTCTTCCAAGGGACGGTTAATGAGTTGCTGTATCATCCGGAATCCATGACGGCTCAAAGCCTTCGTGATTCTCTGAATCGGCATCGTTCAACCACTCGAAGCTGGAACCGCACATTAACCATCCGCGATGCCCACGCAAACAACTTAAAACATATTACTGTGGTCATTCCTCTGGGCATCATTACCGCCATTGCTGGCGTGTCGGGCTCCGGAAAGTCCACGCTTGTCATGGAAGAGCTGCTTCCCCAGCTGCAATCAATTGGTTCAGCATCGAATGCTTCCAGCCGAATTGGCGGTACAGAACATATTCAGCATCTCGTCGTTGTCGACCAGCAGGCGATGGGCAAAATGTCCCGTTCTAATGCTGCAACCTATACAAAGGTATTCGATGACATTCGGGAATGGTTCAAGGAATTGGCCTCTAGACAAGGCCTGCGGTTGAAAGCCTCTGATTTCTCCTTCAATGTAGCTGGAGGAAGATGCGAATCCTGCAAAGGCACGGGCAGTCTTAAGGTTCAGATGCACTTCATGGCCGATCGCTTGATTCCTTGTCCGACTTGCCACGGGAAGCGTTATCGTGAGAAAATACTGTCTGTGCAATGGCATGGACACTCCATAGCCGATGTATTGGGCATGAGCATCGAGCAAGCAAGAGAACTGTTCCGCGATATTCCGAAGATCGCAGCCAAGCTGGATTGCTTATGCGAAATAGGCTTAGGATATTTACGGATGGGGCAACCATCCAGCACATTCTCTGGAGGCGAGGCGCAGCGCGTCAAGCTGGCAGCAGAACTGTCCAATGCCCGCAGCGGCCACACGCTGTACATATTGGATGAGCCTTCCGTTGGATTGCATGACCAGGATACGAGCAAATTGCTTGCCGTATTGAATCGGCTCGTCGATCGCGGGGATTCGGTTCTACTAATCGAGCATAATACCCAACTTATCGCAAATTCGGATTGGGTGATCGAGCTTGGCCCAGGAGGAGGGCAAGAGGGTGGTACGGTAATCGCCACCGGTACTCCCGATTTGTTGAAATCCAGCAATGACTCCATTATTGGGGCTTATCTATAAAATATAGCCATAGGAAATGGCATGCCAAGTTCCCGAAAAGGTGCGAGTAGAAAGGACGAGATAAAAATTGACCGAACATACCACGTGTGATTTCGAAAAGGAATTTACGATGCTCCAATGCAAGCTGGTCGCGGAGCATAATCGGTTCAATGTGGAAGGAATCACTTCCGCTCAATACAATATATTGGATCTGCTTGCAACGAATGGAGCAAAAACGACTCGAGAGCTTGCAGATTCGATCCATACGACATTATCCGCCATTTCCAAATTAACAAAGAAGCTTATCGATAAAAACATGATTACACAAACACGCGATACTCATGATCGACGCTATATGTATCATGAAATTACCGAACAAGGTCACGCCTTCCTTCAGAAGGCAGCCTTCTCTCGCCATGGCATCATGAATCGAATTCGCGATGGGCTCAATGATGACGAGCTGCGACAGTTTGCAAACTTATGCGGGAAGATAAATCAATCACTGACGGGGAATATGGAGTAGGAAGTAAACTACGTAAAGCAATATCGAACATGATACTTATTCATATGCGTAACTACACCCGTCCAGCATAAATATCCGCAATGAATTGCAATCCTGCTATATTCTCTTCAATTAAATTGGAAGGTAAATAGTTTGTTGCTCCGAATGAAATGGAAAGAAAGACCATAGGAACGAAAAGTTCCTATGGTCTTTCCACGTCATTGACATTACTCAAACGATTTAATGGAAGAAGCTAATTACAGCTCCAGCTTCCTCGCTTGTTCCTTGATGTAATCGGCGGTTCGCAGAGCCAGTGACATTACGGTATTCGTCGGGTTAGCTCCGCCGGATGTCACGAACATGCTGGCATCGCAGACGAACAAATTGGGAATATCATGGCATTGCCCATACGAATTGACGACAGAAGTCTGCGGATTCGTGCCCATTCGGCAGCCACCCATGAGATGAGCGGTATCCGGCACGACATATTTGACATCGCCGCCTTCCGCTTCCAGAATTGCGCTCATTTTGCTAACGGCATGCTCGATTAGCTTCCGGTCGTTCTCTCCATAGCTGAACGTTACCTTGGCCCGCGGCACTCCGTTCTCATCCTTTTCACCGGCAAGCGTTACACGATTGTCCGGGTTCGGCAGCACCTCTCCTACCATCGTAATTCTTCCGTAGTAATTATAGTCCAGCAGCTCTTCCTTAAGCCGGCTTCCCCAGATTGGGCCTGTCCGAGACTTGCTCAAGCCCTGAGCGAACCCGACAGGTCTGGCGCCATGAGCATGAAGAGTGTAGCCTCGCACGAATCCCCTGCTTTTGTCCGTCTCATAGAAGTCTTGCGTCGTTGCCAGTACCGGAGTTCCCTTGTACAGCCGTATATCGCGGTCGAACTTGGCATATACGTCCTCACTGCTGTGCGGCATTATCGCTTTGCCAACCCAACCACTGCTATTGGCAAGTCCATCCGGATAGCGGTTATTCGCGGAGTGAAGCAGCAGTCTCGGCGTCTCTACCGCGAAAGCGGACAAGATGACTACTTTTGCCTTCTGCGCATAGGTCTCTCCTTCATGCACGAACGTTACGCCCGTTACCTTGCCGTCGCTTCCCGTTAGCACTTGGGTGACCATGCAATCGGCTAATACCTCCGCTCCTGCAGCGATAGCCTTCGGAATATGCACAATTAACGTGCTGAATTTCGAATTCGGCATGCATCCTTGGTTGCAAAATCCCCTGTTGATGCATGGCGGACGGCCGTCGAACGGCGCGGATATGATGGCAAGCGGCGGAACAGACGAACGAATCCCCAAATTCTCGCAGCCCTTCATGAATAAATAGGCATTCGGACTCAGTGGATCCCGTTCTGGATACGGATAAGGCCCATGGTAGCTGCCCCAAGGGAAATGCTTCGGACCGGATACCGCAATCTCCTTCTCAATGCGCGAGTAATACGGCTCAAGATCCTCATAACGTATGGGCCAGTCTTCTCCAACGCCATCCAGTGTCTTGGTGCGGAAGTCAGATTCATGGAATCGAAGAAACACGGCCGTAAAATGCACCGTTCCTCCGCCTACACCGCGACCGGAGTTGTTATGTCCCATCGTCAGCGGGTCTTTTCCGTCCACAATGCGGGTGTCCTGCCAGCCCAAGTTTTTCATGGTGAGCTCGTCGCTTGCAAAGTCCTGCTGCGGATCGCGAAACGGCCCAGCCTCCAGTACAACGACACGGAACCCGGCCTCGCCCAATTCCTTAGCAAGCACGCCGCCGGCGGCACCGGCGCCTACGATTACGATGTCCGCCTCATCAGCAAATTTACGCAGTATCATGCTTCTTCCTTCGCCTCCCATGGATCAAGCCGTCCGATATCGCCGCGAACATAGCCGCGCGGGTATGCAGGGCCGGCATACCCCATCTCAGACCACACGATAGGATGCGAGCAATACGCTTCGACAGTCAGATTAAGCATCTTCACGAACCATTCGCGTTGAAGATCGCTGGGCCATTTCGAATAATCCGCTCGTCCATCGCTAATTTGCCGAAGCACCTCGGTAAGCTGCTGTGCTTCACATTTGCTCGCTTTTTTCCCCGTAACTTGCAACAGGAACTTGTCTAAATGCCGAATCCCTTCAAGAATAAGCATTTTGCGCTCCGGCACACCCGTTCTGCGTTCCCCTTCTCCCGTCGTCGTATCCTTCGATGTCTGGTCTACGTGGGAGAGCACATATTGAATTACTTCCTCTCTCCCGTCATCGACGAGCGCGGAACACACCTGTTGCAGCAGCTTATATTCCTCACCATCTAACACTGTGCAGGACTGCGACTTACTTATTCTGCTCGTCACGATGGCTTGGGTATGGGTATCCCATGCCTCGCGTTCATCCAGTACATTGAATGAAGGATACCGAGTTCTTCTCACCATCAATCTCACTCCAGTACAGTCATCTTCAACCATTACGCTCGCCAATACAGCGCTATTATCCCAAGCAGGCTCATCGCGGTAATCATGAGCGGCATGATGACAGGAGGCCCAATTAGAAAGTTATGTGATTGATAACCCCCGACCCGCTTTCCTACACCACGAACATGAAAATAAAAACCGACCAGTCCCGCCAAAGCTCCAACCCACATGAGGATTTGAAAAAAAACATGCAGCCATGCCACGTGAAAGCAGACGAGAATCAACCCGAACACAAAAAACAACGGAGCTGCCAGCACGGGTACCCACATCGCTTTATGGTGAAAATTTTGCCGATAATGAGACATCGTCACTTGTATGCCGATTAAACAAAAGGTTAAACTGACGAATAAAATGAGCATCCGCTCGATTGGCCAACCTTCCCATCCCATCGCGTTCCCTCTTTCTTACGAATCATAATTTTTTTCTTTTGCGAGTGCCGCTTATAAAAGTGTTCCAACATATCCCATACTTAAAACATAGGCATCATTTTTATATGGAGGTTACTCTTGCTAATTCACAAGGTCGACACGTACCCGTTGTTATATCGAATCCCCCGTCCCTACGGAGATGCCAATGGCTTGAAAAAGTTCCGTTCCGCTTACCTAATCAAAATTACGACGAAATCCGGACTTACCGGATGGGGTGAATGTTCGGGATGGCTGCCTGCTCTGGAAACTGAGTTTGAACACGCCGTCATTCCATTCCTACTTGGCAAGGATGCCCGGGAACGAAATGCCATTATCACTGCATTATCCAAGCAAAAGCATGATAGACCCGCAGCTGCGGTCAGCATGGCGCTGACGGAAATCGTTGCACACAGCGCGAAATTATCAATTTGCGAGCTTTGGGGTGGCACGGTTAGACGCTCTCTCCCCTTGTACGCATCGCTTCAATCGTATTCAGATGCATCGGATTGGGTAGCCCAATCGCTAAAGGATATGGAGCAAGCGGTTCAACAGGGGTTTATAAACATTAAAATAAAAGTGGGCGGGAAATCACTCACTGATGATATTCGCCATGTCCGCACCGTCCAAGAACAGTACGGGCAGCGCGTACGAATTGCATTGGACGCCAATGGAAGCTATGATGCGGCCACGGCTAGCAGCTGGAACTCCCTGGTCAATCAATACGAAAATTGGCTCTGGTTCGAAGAGCCATTGCCCTTGAACGCATGGGATCAATTCGCGCATTGTCGACTTCGACTGAACATTCCGGTTGCAGGCGGTGAAAATGCCATGACTCCCTCGCTATTCCATCAAGCCATCGTTCGGCAAGCGCTGGATATTGTTCAGCCCGATCCGCTTCATCTTGGCGGTATCGATGCCTATCGCGACGTACTAAAGCTCGCACGCACAGCAGCCATTCGCGTATCCCCGCATACCTTCGATGGCGCTTTAGCCCGCTGCTACGCGTTGTTCGCTCACGCTTGCTTGCCTGCCTGGAGCAAAATGGACGCCGACGAAGCGGTTGAACCGATAGAGTGGGACGTAATGGACAATCCATTTACGGCCTTGATTCCGCTTCGCATTCATCGTGGAACCGTCGATATTCCGAACGGTCCCGGCATCGGGACAGCCATCGATGAAGACATGCTTAGCCATTACCGCTGGGACGGATCGCGTTTTTGGTAATTGAATCTGACCAGCATTTCTTTTGCGCAACGAAAAAAGGCGAAGCTCTGGCTTCGCCCAACAATATTGCAATTCGTATTCATATATCCATCTACGAGAAATTATATGGCCTAAGGCTTCTTTAACCTCGCTGTTTCTTCGGCCATGGGGCCAGCAGCAGCGTTACAGGCAATAGCAGCAAGCCAACGATGAGCACGGTCCAAATGACGTTTTTCTGCATATTTTTCTCATGCGCTATGATAGCATTCAGCGACGAACCTACGACATATCCTCTTTCAATCGTTTCCGGCTTGTCCTTCGGCGCATAGGGCGGCAAGCCTCCATACAAGACGGAATCCGTGTCATTTGGAAATGACATTGGCTTCAGCTGTCCTTCTTCTGCCTGCCCGAGTATGGTAACCTCCTCGCCATTTGAAACGCCGGCATAGCTTAGTGCCGTCTCTTTCGGCGCAACTACCAGCACGCGGTTGTTCTCGACCTCTTCGTTCGGATTGCGGAGCGTCCCCTCGTGCAGCGGCACAGTAAGATCGGTCAGGCGGAATACGGACGGCTGAAGCGAGATCCCGTTCACCGACAATCCGTTCACATCACCGACGGTTGTCGTCATTGTTGTCACATAACTGCAATTGCGAGAGTTGCATGACCACCTTCGATCCTCTTTCACGAGCAACGCATAAGATGAAGCCAAATGCTCATCCAGGGCAGGATTTCGAGAGGTAAGCGTACCTGTTATCGCTACGATGCCTGTCATTTCTGGAGTCACCGTTTCAACAGGGAACGCATTCTGTAATTCCTTTTCCCAGGCGTTAGATTCACTGTACATGATAGCAAAGCCGCCGAAAACGAGCAGATCCGTTAGAAGAAAAAAGATAAACCAACCACTCACCCGTCGTGACTTTGTCACTTTTCCTGTTGTACCTTGATGTCGCGGCCTCGTCACGTTTTATCACCTTCTCTCAATCATTGCTGCGCACCCTCATACCTGCACGGTAGACACGAGCAATGGTGGCATTGCAAAAAACAGAAATACGCCCTATGCCTATGCGTAAGGACGTTATGTTCTGCTAGAATGCGTATCGGAATCATCGCCTTGCGTATTCCTCCGCACCGGAAGCTCACAGCCATTAGAGTTGCATTGGCCAGCAGGAACAATCGTACGTCTTGAGGCGATGTATCGATACAGTTTCCCGCCAAATCCCAGCTTCATGCTGACCCATATGAACAGACTCATCGGCATTAATATCGGCACCCTCATACAGAGTGCATGCACCGCCTCGATACCGGAAAGAATGCGGCCGCTGCTTGATTCCCGCGCATGCATGCTGGCCACCAGATTGTCCTTGGACACCGGAATCCGTTCCGTCACATGCTGATCGCGAATCGAGTAAAATCGCAGCACATGCAGCCAATCCCAACGTTCCAATCGTGAGCGTATTCCCGTACAAAGCGGACACCAACTATCATAATACACCTCAAGCATGCGGCGTTTACGTATGCTCATCTGTCCTCACCCGCTTCTTCCTTCAACAATTGAATATCCATCACATCCCGTTACGAGTAGAACACCGTAAATTGCACGACCGCTTCCTCGTCGCCTACATTGGCATACATATGTGTCTCGGTAGCGGAAAATTGAATGGAATCAAATTGGTGCAGCGTATACGTATCTTCTCCAATGGTCAATTCCACCGTACCCGACATCACCGTAGCAATTTCCACTGTCCATGGATGATTTGGCTCTGGTTCGTAGACGCAATTGGGCTTTAACCGTGCACGCAGCATCTCCATCTTCTCGCGCAGATCCGTAAAAACAGGCTCCAATATCCATTGGCCGGATTCACTCTCATAGGTAGGGCCATGACCTGATCGAGAGATGCGCACTGACTTATCCGGCATGAGCAGCGTCATCAGAGGAACGGACAAATGCCGCGATATTTTCCACATCATCCCGATTGTCGGGTTCGTATCTCCACGCTCAATGTTGCCAAGGGTAAGCTTGCTGACCCCTGATAGAGCGGACAATTCCTCAAGACTTAGCTGCTTTTCTTTCCTCAGCTTCCGCAAATTCGCGCCTACCGATTGCATCAATTGCTTCGTTTCGTGCTCATTCATCGAATGTTTCCCCCAATTCGAACAAGAAGTTTACAATCTTTGTGCAAATATTTGTTACATTATACTTTACTTTAAAAATAATATAGTATATTATACTTTACTGGATACACAATTGAAAATGATTTTCAAGTAGAGGTAAGGTGAGCATCATGAGAGCCATATTTGTTGGTATTTTAGCATCCATGTTTTTTTCATCCACATTCATTATTAACCGCGCGATGAACCTGTCCGGAACAAGCTGGGCTTGGACCGCATCGCTCCGCTTTCTACTTGCGATTCCCATACTGCTTGCGATTGTCGCATTTCGCAAAAACCTTACGCCTCTCTTCCGTGAAATGCGTAAGCATCCCCTGCAGTGGCTAACATGGGGTTCCCTGTGTGGAGTCGCGTTCTATTCGCTGCTCAGCTTTGCAGCAGTCTATGCACCGTCTTGGCTCACATCGGGAACATGGCAAATTACGATATTGATTGGCGCGTGCTTGTCGCCACTGTTCTTCGAGACACGCCAGACACCGAATGGCCCGGTAAGAGTACGCCAATCCATTCCGTTCAAGAGCATGCGCATTTCCGTCATTATACTTATCGGTGTTGTACTTATGCAAGTGTCTGAAGCAGGTAATGTTACTCTCTCAGAACTATTGCTGGGCTTTATACCTGTCATTATCGGTGCCACCTTCTATCCGCTTGGCAACCGTAAAATGATGGCGCTCTGCGGCAACAAGCTGGATTCCTTCCAGCGCACACTCGGCATGGCACTTGGCAGTATGCCTATAGCTATCCTGCTTGGCATATACGGAACTATGTCTGTAGGTTTGCCATCCGCCTCTCAGTTCGGACAAGCAATGCTGCTTGCCATCAGTTCTGGCGTAATCGCAAGTCTGCTCTTCTTCTTGGCAACAGACATGGCGAAGCATAATACAGCACTGCTTGCTGGAGTTGAGTCCACACAGGCTGGCATTCTGATCTTCACCGTGCTTGGCGAGGTACTGCTTCTCAACGGAACATTCCCACAAGGCTGGTCACTCGTAGGGATGTTCGTCATTATCGCCGGGATGATTGCGACGAGCTTGGCGAACCGCAATATTGCACCAGCAAAGCCGAAGCCAGCTCCAACACTGTCTAAGAGAACAGCCTAATATACCAGAAACAGCGAAAGAGCGCCGCATACTGCCTATCAAGTATGCGGCGCTCTTTCTATTATATAAGGTGGAGGCAAAACTAACCATGGTAAGTTATTATTTTCACAAAGTATTTGAAACGAAAGTCATTTCTTGTTAGGCGTAATAAGCATTCAGCAGTTCACGTGTTTCTTCTTCCGGCTTAGCTGCAAGACCCTGGTCAGCCCAGCATTGTCTGCACTCTTCTTCTGTCGTGCATCTGTCATTATCGTCACACATATAGCAAAGTTGAAGGAAGTTGCGAGTTACTTGATCCGTTGTGTCAAATGTTTTGAATGTTCTCATCTTTATCACTCCCTGTTCTTTATGGTTACACTATATCATGGAATTGAATGATAGTATGTGAATTAAATCACAACACGATATAGTCATATATACAAAAGCTGCAGTCCCCTCGAAACCATATGGTTACAGTAGGACTGCAGCTATCTGCTGAAGCTTCTTTTCTTATATTATTTATTTCGTGTTCTTAATTTCTAAAGTGATATTCGCTACATCGAATAAGTCCGCCGCTTTGACATAATCTGTCGGATTCATCGTTAGATAACGGATAGCAGCTTCAAAGGAATCTAGGCTTGACTCTTCATAATTTTTTTCAACCGACTTAAGGCTCGCTAGTTCCGTCTTCAGCTTAGCTAACGGCTTCGAGAACTGAGCATCAATCTCTTCTTTATTCGCTTGAGGTGCGCTCGCTCCCTCTTCCCCGTTCTTCTCCGGATTGTACTTCGCAAGCTCTGCTTCGAACTTCTTTATCAGGGCTGCATAGGATTGCTGCCATGCCTTGAATTGTTCTTGTTCTTTATCTTCCGCAACCAACTTGTTCAGTTCAGCTAACATTTGCTTCATATTCGCGCCAAGTGCTTGCGCTTCATCAGCCGCAAGTTTTGCCGCACTATAGTTCTTCTTCGTATATAAAATCTCTGCAGCAGCTTTATATTGTTCAGGCGTGTGCGCGATACTCAGTGCTACATTTACATCCTTCTTCAAGAAATATTGGAATCGTTCGCGGAAATCTCCCTCGTCGAATACGTTGCGAACACCCCAATGAGTACTTTCACTCGTTTTCTTTAGAACAGCTAGAACGGATTTCGCCTCATCATCGAAGGCATAAGCGCCAGTGTCCATATATAATGCCTTCAAGTGGATTGCCATAGCTGCCAGTGTGTTCGGATCATTCGGCTTACCAGCACCCTTGTAATGCTTTTTCACGGCATTGATCCAATTATTCACCACGGAATCGAACTGCTTATTTGATTTGCGCAGATTGGCATCGGCCTTTGTATACGCATTTTTCTTCGCGGTGATATTTTTTTGCATAGCAGCCGTTGGAGCACCAAATACGTACACATCAATCGTCTCTCCGAAAATATTCTTTTTCTTTTCAGTTCGGAGATAGTAATGATAGCCCGCATATCCATTCTGAGAGTATCCACTCTTGTCTGGATTCTGTATGATCATGCCCGCTGTGGATGAGTTTGCTAGCGTATGATTGCCTTCTGCGGTGCTCGAACCTATCACGTACAGCGGTGTTCGTTGATCAATGTAACCTTGAAGATAGTAAAGCTTATCGTTCAATGCCAACTCATATGCAGCTAGCGCCTTTTCGTATGTACTATACATTTGATGATATGGACCGCTAACTTTGTCATACGCGTTACTATATGCATCTTCATTTGGAATCGCCGCAACATGTACCTTGTCCAACTGATTCACGAGCTCCAGCTTCACATTATTCAGCAATGCACCGTAAGACAAAGGTACCGCAACGCCACCTTTCTCGAACAGAACAGCTTCAGGCAGCGGCAGTGCAGCTCCGTCCACCTTCCCCTGCTTGCTGTTGGCTGTGAATACGAAGGTATGCTCTTGATTTTTCAATGTCAATGTCTTCGATGTTTTGTTCCAATCCGCTTGGAACCCGAAGATGTCTGTAAATGGCTTCAAGCCGAGATACAGTCCATCCGTAGATGTCTCTACATAATGCCTGCCTAGGAACACGCGCTTTCCGTTCCATTCCAGCAATGAATAATCATACAGCTTCATTGTTCCTACGGTTGAAGAAGCTGCGGCAGCATAAGCTGGCTGTATACTGCTCCCAATTCCCGTTAGAAGCAATGACACAACCAGCAGCCACGTCCATATTCTCTTTCTCACGTTGACCCCTCCATCATATATCGCCATAATTCGGCATAATCTACCAACTTATTATAACATGGCGAGAATCATAGACGAGTGACTTTTTACCAACATTTTCGTTCCGTGAAGGTAGAAATAGCTCTGCTTATCGCTTCGGCAGCAGTTGAACGTATTCATCCGACAGCTTCATGAGAGAGAGAATATAGTCATAGTCCTTGCGGTACGCTTCCTTCATAGGCGCGGGCTGCAATGTCTTAAGCGATATCGCTGTGCCATCATCGAATCCTTCACCAGGTACGAACATCACTTCATTGTTGAAGAAGGAGCCTGTTGGCAGATAGTAGCGCATACCGACTACATTATTTTCTGTATTCAACATATCGCGACCAAGTGCAAGGAATTGCTTTTCTTGCAGGGATATACCAAGCAGGTTGGCAGCTGTCGGCATAATGTCGATTTGACCGCCTGTCCTTTCGATTATCTTAGACTCAGCTTGCCTCGGTACATGAATGATCAACGGAATATTGAAGCGGCTTACTTCATTCGAATAGGGAACACCGAGTCGATCGGTTATTTCCTTGTCGCTTGCTTCCTTCGGATTCACGCCAAAGTGATCGCCATACACGACAAGCATTGTTTTATCCCATATCCCCTGCTTCTTCAACTCCTCGATAAACTGTCCCAGTGCATAATCGGTATAATTGATTGCAGTCAAATAGTTCCCTAGGTACGAGCCCTCCATATCGGCAGGAAGCGTCAACTTCCGCAGCTTGTCCGGCACAACAAATGGCGCATGACTGGATGTCGTCACGAATTGAGCGTAGAATGGCTGATTTCGCTTCGTCATCTCCCGAATTTGCTCTGCACCGACTCTATACAATTCTTCATCAGAAGCACCAAAATCATTGAAGAAATCGTTCGTGTAGTACGGCTTGTCATAGTAATGGTCAAATGCTAGTCCAGGATAGAGCAAATGCCGGTTCCAGAATGTCACATCATTGACGTGAAACGTTGCCGATTGATATTTCAAGTCATGAAGAAGACGAGGCATACTCGGAAGCTCTCTCTTCCCAAAGCCTGTGGACATCGCTACCGTTCCCGTCGGATATATGGACGTATTGGACAGAAACTCTGCATCCGAAGTATTTCCTTGGCCGATTTGCTGATAAATATTCGGGAAGTAATAGCTCTCCTTCACGAGATCATTCAGTACTGGTGTAATCTCCTGTCCTTCCAGCTTGGCTTGAATCGGGAAGTTCTGAAAGGCTTCCAGTTGAACCACAATCACGTTGGCACCGTGGGCCAATCCGAAACCCTCCGGCTGTCCAGACGGAGGGTTTTCCTTACGATAAGGATATGCCGCTTGAAGCTCTTGGATCTTCACTTTCGTCTCATCCAAATTCCCATTCGCGATGATCTCGTTCTCACGTATGATTTTCAGCGCAGTTGCAGCTTGATAGTTGAGATAGCCAATCTTCTCTGACTTCACCGTCTCATTGCTGATCGATTCTGCCTTGTCTATTACGAACCAGGAATAGCTCATGCAGCCGATCAAAATCAGGGCCGCGGCAGTTCTCCACATCCAACCTGCATAACGTTGTGGCGGGGATGAATCCATCCAAGCTTGCTGCTGCGAATACGTCCTGCGGATCAACCAACGAATCGCAACAAATATTCCAGCCACCACGATATCTGCAAAGTACAAAAAGTGTGAGAACTTCACAAGCGGCCCGATACTGCCGCGGATTTGTGGAACCTGTCCCATTTCATCAAATGCAGTAAAGGTTGGTACTGTATTAAAGTGAATATGGTACAGTGTTGCAGCAAACATCAAAATAGAGAAAATAACCTGAAAGATCCAATATAACGTACCTTTGCCGAATCGAGGCAGCACCATCTCGAAGAGACTGACTAGAACAAGTACGGAAATGATATCGGTAAGCAAGCCTGATACGGTAATCGAATCATAGACGAAGTGGCGCAGCAGCGTTAATTTGACCACCAGAAGCAGGGTCAGCAGTGCGCCTTGCGGAAGCTGAACCCGCTTGCGTTCCACCCTGGCCAATGAAATATTACTCATGATCGTTCATCCTTTGCAATGATGTTGTGTCGTGGTGATGATGTCTCATCTTGCATAATTGCCGATTGGAGCTGCGCATATGTTTGCTTTACGGTATCCAGCGCCTTCATATGTCCCATTATATTGCTCAATAGGGTGATGACTGCACACGCCGCTACAATGCCAGTAAGCACACGGCGAGCCTGTCCGCGCAGACTATGAATAAACCACGCCATTAACAAGAATAAGGCGAAGAGATAATGCCCAGCATATAGGTACATATCATATTCAAATGTTCGTAGACCGAAGCCGACGACAAGGTGAAGCAGAATGGCAAACAGAGGATACACGTTCAAGGACCACACCTCAGCCGAACGATACCCTTTCCCAATTGCCAATAAGCTTAAAATAATGACAACTGCACCGACGAGATGACCGTACCACGGGAATGGGTATGCTAAATTTGTGACAAACGCCATAATCGAGTCACTCATGAGAACAAGGTTCGGCGTAATAATCGGACTCTCGATCATGGAATAGACTGCCTTCCAATGATGCTTGAACGAGAATGGAGAGACATAGCTCATGCCCCCAGCTTCAATGTTATGCTGCCAGGAGGATACCCACGTATTGCCGGAAAATAAGACATGCTGGAGCACCGTCAACAGCGCAACCATCACGGCAAATATCCCCGCAACCTTCACCCATTTCACAATAAACTGCTTGCCTTGTCCCAGTGAGCAGAAGAATAGGACACCAGCCGCTGTAGCAACATTCGTAATGGTAATCCCAAAGTTCAATACAAGCAGCAGCGCGACCGGTATAAGGGAAAATCGGTTATTCTGTCTGCAATACTGAGCATACAATACCGTCAGAAGAATCCCGAATACCGCATATGGATAGGAGTCAGGAATAAGGGCAGTAAAAATACTATACGAACTCGCCCCGAAGAATGCAGCAGTACTAATAGACAACCAATTACAGCACTGATTGCGGCGCAAGTAATAATACAGAATGACAACACAGAGCGCATTAGTCATACTTTGAACTCCAACAAAGAGCGCATTGCCAATTGTTGCGTTGGCGAGTGCCTTCAAGGGTGTCGCAACAAAATTGAGCAGTGGATGAATGAAAGAAGATTGCGGCGCATAATAAAACGACGGGTCGAAATTGAAGAGATTCAAGGTAAAAGGCGCGTCGTTAAATGGACTGCGCGGTAACAGTATGTCCTTATACTCTTCCATATAAGTTAAATAAGGAATATTCAGTAGAATATAGAGCAGTGAAAAAATAACAAAAAGAATAAGCGCGGTGCGATTATCCTTCTTATCAGTAAACACAGACTTCCAAAACTTCATGATGATATATCCTCCGTTACTACAAAATGACTGGAAATCATGATTAGGCGGGTACTCGTATGAGTACCTACTCGATCCCGACCTCATAGAATGTTCCGCCTTCCAACCGATTTCCCCCTATGTACAACTAAGCTCGCTATTGAACTAGAATAACCAATCCTAACCCGATGACACCAATCCCCGCTACCTTATGCCAACCTACCGATTCCTTGAACCACCACTTAGCCAAACAGAGTGTCCACACATAAGTTAGCGCATTCGCTGGAAGAACAAGTGTATACGGCAAAAACCGCAGTAAATAGATATTGAGAAGCGCTCCTATCCCATACAGCATAAATCCGGTGAGCAGAATCCACTTGCGGTGGCGAATGGAATACCATTTAAAGCACGCGCTTCCTAAAGAGCCGAACAATGTCATGAAAATAAGCAGCACCCATAACCATTCATTTCTCATAGCTGATCAACCCCACGCCAAGCATTAACAGCAGCACGGCAATTCCCTTTTGCAAGGTAATGGCTTCGTTCAAGAATAACCCTCCATAAATCAAGGCAAATATATAGCTGCTGGACATCAGAGGATACGCAACGGACAACTTCTCCATAGAAAGCGACTTAATCATAAGAAGCGCCCCCACTCCGTAAAAAACAAATCCAACTCCAACGTATAAAATCTGGTGCACACCCCATTTCCAGAACAGTTGCCCGGTTGCTGTGCAGAAGGCGGAGAAGATCATAAGCAGCTTCCCCAAGTGACGCGATGTTATCTGTTCCATCTACGCTCCTCCAATCCGTGAGCAGCCTCGGAAGCACGATTGACAACATAGCGGTGCTTCACCAATTGCAGCATAGGCAGGTCGCTCAAGCAATCCGAATACGCACAGGATGATTCATAGTCAATCGTGAACCGCTGTTCGCTCGCATATTGGCGAATACGAACCACTTTCTCATCCGCCTTGCAATTTACCCCGACAATGCGAGATGTATATCGATCGTTGCTCTTCTCCAGTTGGGTTCCAATAACCTCATGCACACAGCCCAGCTTCTTGAAGTACTTCATATAAGCATGCGGGGACGCAGTCACCAGCAGCACATGGTATCCTTCCGCATATTTGCGGCGGATTACCTCAACCGCCTCTTCATACACATCGTTGGCGAGAATCTTGTCATAGAAGGCCTCAAGATCTGCTTCGTCCATATAATTAATTGCACAGAAAAAGGCTTCCTTTGCCTTATCGGCAGGAATTCTCCCCGTCTTGTACAGCAGCAAATTCCATAACACCGAGGTCAAATGGACAGCAGCCCGTGGTCTGGTTGCGATGCCGTACTTCAAGAACAGCAGCATCGAATCATGCTTTGTAATCGTTTTGTCAATATCAAATAAAGCTAGTTTAGTACGTGTCAAACCGTTCGTTCATCCCCTATCCAATTATTCAAAAATAAGCAGGATGGACAACACACTCGCGACATACAGCACGACCGTCACAAGAATATGCTTGTCCTCTACCAGCAGGCGATCCGGTGCTCCACCCTTGTTCTCGATGTGAATCAAGTACAAATAGCGGAAGATGCCGTAAATGACAAATGGGATCGTCCACATGAGATAAATCGTTCGGCCAGCTGTAAACGTGAATAGCGAGTAGCTAATAATCGTAGCCGTCGCAACGATACTCGTTAGTTGGTCAAGCAGTGTGAACGAATACTTGTCCAACACCTTGCGATGGGCATCCTTCTGCTTGTCAAGTAAGAACAGCTCATGCCGCCGCTTGCCAATTGCAAGGAATAGGGACAACAGCATCGTACACAGCAAAAACCACGGCGTTAGATGCACGTTAATGGCCAATCCTCCTGCAATTGCCCGGAGCACGAAGCCTGAGGCAATCACCATAATGTCCATAATGACCACATGCTTCAGCTTAAGGGAATACGACACATTCATGGCAAAATAGACAACTAACAAAAGCATCAAGAGCGGGTTAATCATATACGATACCACCAATGAGCAAACGAGCAATATTCCTCCAAACATTAATGCGCCTGTTGGATTCAATGCACCGGACGCCATAGGACGGAACTTCTTGACCGGGTGATTGCGGTCTGCTTCCCGATCCACATAATCATTCAATATATACACGCATCCTGATACGAAGCTGAATAGAAAGAAAGTCGTCAGGGTATTCACGAAAGCCGACACGTTAATGGCTTTTAAGGAAAAGATAAGCGCCGCAAATACGAGCAAATTTTTCGTCCACTGCTTCGGTCTTAGCTGCTTGAACAGCAATCGAATAACCGAGCTTTGACTCACTTCCTGGTATGCCTCTGATCGATCAGCGGTATGACTTGCTTGCAACTTCATCACTTGCACCTCCTAGCTGTAGTAGCAATATTTACATCTTTACATACCGACCTATTATAATACAGATCCTATCGAATGAATATGGTTATTATGGATCACGAGGAAGCGATTACTAGTAAGCATTAGTGCTAGCTTCCACATCTACACCATAAAAAAGCGCCCCAATGAATTGGGACGCTTCATTCTATTTTGCCTGTTTCCAGTTGCTTTGAGACTACGATATAAGAAGGAGCAGAGCCATACTAAATTTGTGCACTCTTCTTAAAGATGGCGATCTCGTCTTTAAGCTCTCGGACAGCTTCATCTACATTCGCTCGCGTGTAACCTTCTGACTTCAGCCATCTCATGACCTCAATCGTTTTTTCTCCCAATTGCCATTTGGCCTGAATGAATTCGCTACCTGTTTGCTGAAGCAACCACGATACCTCCTCATACAGCTGCTGAAGTTCAGTAGTATCTACGATCCCGCTGTCCCCTACTTGTACCGTCGAACGGAAGGTTTCTGACTTGCCATTGTAGTTCATTGTAACGTTAACCGCTGCCGTACCTGGTTTTACCCCCTTCATCGTCACGCTGTTACTGGATTCACTGATTTTCTCAACCGCATCACCGATGACTTCCCAATGATAGATAGCATCTTCTGTAGGTACAGCATATCCATTGGCATACTGGCTCAGCAATCTAATCGTTCTTTCCTGTGCTGGAGTAGAAAAGAATTGATAGGTTCCCTGCCAGCCAACCTTCTCTCCCTGTTCCAATACAACTGATTTGTTAAAGACTTGCAGGAAGTAGGATTTCCCATACTCCTGAGTAAAGACAATCGGTTGATCATCAGCCAGATATTGCAATTTACCAAGTCCGTAATTGCGATTCAGCGTCACGAGCAGCTGATGCTGGCTCCCATCCTGTACTCCTGAACTCAGCCAATACTTATCTACGTCTGGATGCTGGGCTTTCGTTCCCGAATCACTATACACGCTCGAGCCGCTTCTGCCTACTTCCGTCTCCCCTGCATAGTAGCGTACTTCTTGATTCCATGCTCCGTTGACGGACTGCAATCCATAATAACGATATAACGTAATCTCTTCCAGAGGCATAATTTCCGTATGAACTTGTACTTTGCCGCCTTCGATTTCATACGTAACCGTCTCCTGCAAGATTTCACGACCACGTCCGTCCTGCTCCTTCGTATTGAAGCCCTGAATTCGATTCACAACCTCAATTTTCACCTTGGTCCCGGCGATTGCTGTCCCATCTTGAAGCTGCTTCCCGTCCACCCACACATTATATTTAACGGTTCTTCCTGTCGTAGAACTGTTCTCGCCGCCATCATAATTATGATTGCCACCCGTGAAATCCTGACCTTTGCCGTTGCCATTATCATTGGCACCAACGATATAAGGACCAATCCAGTCCGATATATCAGGCCACAACATAGTCGATGGGCGCGTCAAGTCGGGATCGGCATCCTTGTCTACATTCGGACTAAGCCTCCATTCTTTCATCCCGTAGAGCTTATTTGCACCAGCATGATCGAACACAATCCACATATCATTGCCGTCATTGTACTTGTGGGCAATCTTCAAGTTGCTGCCGTTTTTCATGACATATTGCGTTCCACCCAGCAAAGGATCGTGAAGTACAGGATTTTTGAATCCATAGTTGATAGATAGTGGTGTTTCGTTCCCCATTATCTGATTATAGGCCCAAGGTGCAGCCTCAATCACGACAGACTCCACTTCTACCTGCCCTACCTGTGCGCGAATCACGACAGTACCGGGTTTAGTAGCATGCAGCTTGCCATCTGAGGTCACTTCAATTATGCTTGAGTCCGAGCTCGCGAAGACCGCATTCACTTTCTTTTGTAGTGCATCGTTATTGTCGATCACGACTGGTGACCACAACGTACCGACATCCATAGTTGCCAGCTTAGAAGGAAGCATGATCCGGTAATCCGGAGCAGGACGGTTTGCTTCATATTTTAATAGCTTTAGATCATCAAGGTAGAACGTGGCGTCCTCCGATTGCCTGTTGCGCATAAGGGCAAAGCGAATGATATTTTTCGTATTGATTCCTGCCTGCTTCAGCTCCTGAATCGACTTCGTAATGATGGTCCATTGTCCAGGCGGGAATATGATGTTTCTGGCAAAGGTCTTGCCCCAATCATATTCATACATAAATACCTCGCGTATCTCTTGTGGTTTGGACGAGGCATTGAACACTGCATAGCTAACCGCGTCATACCCGCTCCAATCCTTTAGATCATAGGCTGGATAGGATTCCTCCGGATGTTCCTTCTCGAACCCGTCATAATCGGAGTCGATATACGCTGCGATCCAGCTATTTGGATAAGCCTTGAAATCGATCTTCAGCGACTTCTCTCCTTGCAGCACGTATGTAGCGTCTGTAACCGTCGCCCGCTTGACATGGTCGCCGTTATTCGTTCCGGATTTTACTTCATTTTCAAAATCTATGAGCGAACGAGATTCTGTTACTGTCGACTCACCAGATTTCTCTAGAATAATATCGCGATAAATCGTCTGCTTATCATGGATGTTGACGACAATAGATTTGCTGGGCAAGCCTTGTTTCTCTACGACAAAGGTATTCTCGGTTGCATACAGATCGCTCATCGCGAACTGACCTTCTGTATCAGTGGTGACAGCCTTCCCTGCCTTATCCTTTAACGTCGCCCCTGCAATACCGTTGCCCTGACGATCAACCACTTTTCCTGCAAAGTTCCCTTGCGGAGGAATAAACTTGCCCGTTGCAAACCTGTATAGATCCGTATACATCTGCTTCGCCGCCGGTACCTCAGAATGATAGAGATCATAGATTGCGTACACGTCTTGGTAATACGCAAGAAGAGACTGATTCATAAACTGCTTCTTCACACCAGTAATTAAATAGTTATAAAATGCTTGACGGTACCGCGGAGCGCCCACAATACGCTGATCAAGCTCTACTTTGACTCCCGCTTCATTGGCATAAGCCAAGTCCGCAATCTCTTCCACCCGCTCAATTGTGGTGCTGTCGTCGCCATAATGGTTCGGCTGAAGGGCTGAGAAGTCAAAGCCTAGCCGCTTCCCATTCGCCTTCTCCCCTGCACCATACCAAGGAAGCCAGCCTAGACGCATGCCGCGCTGCTGCAAGTACTGGGATGCGAAATCCGCACTCTCCGGCTCCCCAGGTACAGTTGTATCGAGATCCTCTTGGAGCCAATAGAAGCCGCTCAGCTTCAAATGCTTATACTGCTGTTGCTCGAAGCGAGCGGTTATCGTGTCGATGTACCAGCGGATTAACTCTTTGCGCGTATTCAAGTTTTCTAGATTTTTCACTCTGCCATCGCCATTGAAATCCCCAAAGTCCTTGCTCTGTGGGTCTGGGAAAGGCAATGTAACATACACGTTTACCTTTTTATTAGGTTCATGCAAATCCTTGCCTACCTGTTCAACTGCAGCATCCAACCCCTCGAGCTGCAGCCCCTTCTCGAACAAGCGATCTATCGACCATTTCCAATCCTGCCAAGTTCCTGGCTTGCTTCCTGCCGCCCATGGGTAATAGCGAGTGAGACTGCCCTTGTAGGGGGATGTCTTCGTGAGCAGGAGGAATGTATCGAAGAACGCATCCTCTGCAACTCCATCTTGATTCAAGTATCCTACGTAAGGAAGAAAATGATCCTTCCCGTACTCCCCTCTCTTCGTGCCATTCGTATTCTCTCGGTTATCATATCCGGTGTTCATAATCACAATATTCGAAGCGCCATTGGATTTTTCACTGTTTTTGGGCAAATAATCTGCAGACACTATTGTTGAGAAAAACGATGTCATGATCACAGAAGCAAGCATGAAGGAAGCAGTCAGCAGGCTTATGCTTTTCTTTACTTTCACGAATTCACTCTCCTTTAATCTTTGCAATAAAGCGTTTACATAAAATTGATAGCAAAACGCTTACAATTCTCTTCGTACCCACTCCCTTCATGAATCGACCTCTCATTTTTGGATAATTCAACCTATCTCATCATATCAAACTGGATAAACTATTCAACTAATAAATATCCTATTCTCTGAGAAGTCATGCAAAAGAGCTGCCATGCGGCAGCCCCATTATTTAGAACATCTGTATTAGCACTTGCAGTTCCGTAATCTCATCATGCGGCTTCAAAAACGCCGATGGATGACCAGAGTATGGCCCATAGAAATAAAAAGAAGATGACCCGGAGTGAACCGCTGTCATCTTCTATCAATTAGACCATTTATCGAGGCTGCTTCTGATACGTACCCTTCACAAATTGGTACATCCAATCATAAAGCTCACGAATCCGCGGATCACTGCTGCGAGAACTGTCGAGCAGGGCATCTACACCTTGGTAATAAGCCATGAATGCTTCGTTCATATAGCCGAAGTCGACCCCTCCATTCAAATAATCAATGTAATAGCCGCGTGATGCACCATTCGTGAATGCATCCTCATCCATCTCCATCTCAATACCTAGACCGTGATGCTTCGCTAAGTACGCCGCATCTTCAATCCGATCTGGGTTAGTTCCACCCCAATAATGGTTCGGCTGCAGCGCTGTCGCGTCGAACCCTATCGCACGTGCTGCATAGTTCCTGTTGCCACCAAAATTCGGAACCCAGAACAGCTTCTGTCCTCTCTTATGCACGATATCTCCAGCATGCTTGACCAACTTCTCGTCCGATGAATTGTCTCTTCCCATCGATTCGGCCATCCAATACATTCCAACCAATTCCAAACGGTCGTATCGGCCTTTAATCCATTTTGTTCTTACTTGATCCAAATACCAATCAACAGCCTTTTTCCGATTCGTAAAGGATTGTTCCGCGCCAACATCACTAGGCACAAAGTTCTCAGAGATCCCGTCCCCATCGACATCTCCAAAATTTGAAATCGTCTCACCAGGATTCGGAATCATAATGACGACTTTCATCTTATGATGCGAATCATTCAGCTTATTCCCTGCTTCTGTCACAGCAGCATTTAACTCGCTCAGATCCCCGCCCGGCTTGAACATTTTGTCCAGATACCATTTCCAGTCATCAAGTACTGCGTTAATCCCAAAATCCCGCTGGTAATCCGCCGTACGAATGCCTAATAAAAGCGTTCCATCATACATCCAGTCCTGCGGCTCTCCGTTGTTGTCAACATAACTGACGTACGGCATGAGCTTCTCCTTTGTCCAATTGCCGCGATCGTTACTATACATACTGTTGTACATGAGCCACAGATCGTGAATGCCTGCCGTATCATTTCCCGGCTTCAAATAAGAAGATGTGACTGGGCGAAGCGCATATGCATCCGCTGTTTTTCCATCTACACCCCATATCTCCACTTCGTCCATGAACACCCAAATCTCTGTCGTAACTGCAATTTTCACATACCGGGCATAGATTTTCTTCGCTTGACTGGATGGATGGGGAACTCGATCTACCGCTGCGTCCCACACATAATCATAGGCTGCAGTCGGAATATTGGTCCAGAGCGGTACCGGGGAATTCATGTATTTTACAGGGGCCCAATTCATCCCGTCTTCTGAGGCATAATAGGAGACAATTTCTGGTGTATAGATGCCTACTTCTTGATTGTAGAGAAAGTGAGACTTAATCTTCCCAATCGATTTGCTTTCGCCCAAATCAAATATGATTTCACGCGTCTTTCCTTTTAACAATGCGGTCCAGTTCGGGTCCATAAAATCATTGGCATCTCCATACTTTCCATCTGTCAGCTTCGTTCCATCGTCTGGGTAATTTTCATCAGGTGGCTGATGGGTGAAGGAATACGAAATCCCGCTTGCCAAATTCCTCATTCCATCGGCGGCCACTGTAGGTTCAATATCTACCGCTAATGCAGCTTGGAAGGTGGACAGAAGCATGATGGAAGCTGCGACGAAGCTCACGACTCTCTTCAACTTAATCATCAATAAAAACCCCTCTCGTCGATTTTTCAATAAAATCGTGTATTGAGTAAGCATGGGTTGATCACCCATTCTTGATGACTTATGTCTATTCCGTGCTTCGCTGCGCTCCCCATTCATCGTTTATCGAGGCTGCTTCTGATACGTCCCCTTCACAAATTGGTACATCCAATCATATAGCTCACGAATCCGAGGGTCACTGCTGCGTGAACTGGTGAGCAAGGAATCAACCCCTTGATAATAGGCCTTGAACGTTTCCGTCATGTACCCATAATCGACCCCACCGTTCAAGTAATCAATATAATTGCCGCGTGAAGCTTCATTCTCGAACATTGCTTCGTCTGTCTCTAACTCAACACCGAGACCATGATGCTTCGCCAAATAAGCGGTATCTTCAATGCGTTCCGGATTGCTGCCGTCCCAGAAGTGGTTCGGCTGAAGCGCTGCTGCATCGAATCCCAGAGCCCGAGCCGCATAGTTCTTATTCGCACCGAAATAAGGAATCCAAAACAACTTCTGTCCGCGCTTGTGCACAATCTCTCCAATATGCTTAATCAACTTCTCATCGGACGTCTTACCGTTTGATACCCCTTCGTCCAGCCAGTACATACCGGAGATCTCCAAGCTGTCATAACGACCCTTAATCCATCTTGTTCTGACTTGATCCAAGTACCAGTCAACAGCCTTCTGCCGATTCGCAAAGGACTGCTCTTCCCCTACCTCACTCGGTACGAAGCTCTCAGAAATGCCATCTCCGTCGATATCTCCAAAGTTGGATATCCCCTCACCCGGATTCGGGATCATGATAACAACCTTCATCTTATGGTTCGGATCATTCAGCTTCTCTCCCACTTCTTTAACCGTGTCATTCAATGCGCTCAGGTCTCCACCCGGCTTAAACGTCTTATCCAAATACCATTTCCAGTCTTCAAGATTTGCTGAATAACCAAAATCCCGTTGGTAATCCGGCGTACGAAGGCCTAGAACGAGCGTGCCGTCATACATCCAGTCTGTCGGTTGACCATTATTGTCGACGTAGCTGACATACGGCATGAGCTTCTCCTTCGTCCAATTGCCGCGATTGTTATCGTACATTCCATTGTACATAAGCCACAGATCGCGGATTCCTGCTGTATCATTACCCGGCTTCAAATACGATGGTGTCACTGGACGAAGTGCATATGCATCAGACGTCTTGCCGTCAACACCCCAGATCTCTACCTCATCCATGAACACCCAGATTTGTGTGGTGACCGCGATCTTCACATAGCGCGCATAGATCTTCTTCGCTTGACTGGAAGGATGAGGAACTCGATCTGTTGCAGCATCCCATACATATTCATAGCCAGCTGTTGGAATATCAGACCATAGCGAGGCTGGAGAATTCATGTACTTCACTGGAGCCCAATTCTGGCCATCCTCGGATGCATAGTAAGACAATATGGTCGGTGTATAAATGCCTACGCTGTTGTTATAGAGAAAGTGTGATTTAATTCGGCCGATCGACTTGCTCTCTCCTAAGTCAAATGTGATTTCTCTTGTCTTCCCTTTCAACAACCCCGTCCAGTTCCCATCCATGAAGTCATTAACGTCTCCATATTTGCCATCTGTCAACTTCGATCCATCATCTGGGTAATTTTCATGAGGGGGCTGAGAATAAGAATAAGATATTCCGCTCGCTACATTCCTCATTCCATCTGGCTCCTTGAGCTCATTTTCTTCGGCAAAGGCTGTGTGAAAGGTGGACAGAAACATGACGGCAGCAACAATGAAGCTGGCCCATTTCTTCATCTTGATCATCAATTCGACTCCTTTCGTTACGTGAAATGTGTGAAATGCGAACTCCATCGCGAAGGAAGCGTTTTCAAGATGTTGCAACTATTATACCTGCTGTACAGGTTTATGGTTTTGATTATAGTCCATACTTATCGACTTATTGTCCACTTACCAGATATGATCCATCAGCAAGGACATCCCCTTAAGAAGGAGTCGGATTGAATCATGGTAGTTACTCCAGATGTGATGTCTAGTGGAGAGATGGTGAAAATTCGACTTGGTAATGTTGGCATGATGGCCAGGATGTTAAGAAGTGTGCGATCCACACCATGCTCCTAATAATTTTATTTTATCAATCCAGCAGGAGGCGTGTTTACGACCATCACATATACCACCGTAAAATAGCATTTGGAACACAGCATGATGGTATTGTGGATCGGTTGCAGCGCCTATTATGGACGAATAAAAATAGGGCATGCAGATGCATGCCCTATCGAAACCAATACCTTATCGCTATGAGTATGGATTAGCGTTCTGGATTGTAAGTCACATGAACTGACTTGTATCCAAGCTGCTTAATCTGATCAGGTGTAACATAGAGTGTTCCTTCCTCCAGCACACTATTCTCCGCATTCAGCTCCATAGTTCGGCTGCCATTCACAAGCTTAAATCGATGAGCGCCATTCTGCTTTTTCAGCTTCTCTAGCTTGATAAGCTGCCAGCCGCATGCATCCGCGAGCGGTTTAACAGGGATACGAATATACCCTTTTTCTTCAAATACGATCGGCACGCGAATCGATGCCTTATCAACCTTAACCTCGTAATCGCGCTGGATCTTCATCGTTATTTTTTCCTCGGGCAATGCATCCAGATCGAAGTCCGTCGGCAAATCTGCGGTAGCATCCTTGGCATTGTCCAACTTCGGCAAATATGCCTCTGCAGCAGCCCAATCCTTCAACGGCTTGGATATCCGCTTCTTCAAGTCCAACACATATAGAGGACGATCCGGCTTATTCAATGTATATACCACGTATCCCTTCTCAGGATCAACGCCTCTAAGATTGCCGAATACGATTCGTTCCAATTGACTTGTTGCAGGGTCGAAGATCACAATCTCCTCTTGATTCGATTTTTCTCCATTCAACCGGCTGTATATGATGCGATTGTCTGAGAGCCAGACAGCCCCTGTCGAATAGCTAGTTCGAAGCCATTCCTTCGTATGCCCTGTTTGATTGTTGCGCAGTATATAGCTATGAACCGTGGTCATGTACCCTTCTGCAGTCGGTTCAAAATATAACCGCTCATGGATTCCCCATTTGCGGTCTGGCGAGGAACGAAACACTTTACCCTTCACAACTTCCTGATCCTCAGGATCATACGTATACTGCATCCCGCCTTCAATATTATCTGCATAATTGGTCTTGAGCAGAGGATGCTGCTGCCCCTTTTCTACTCGCATGCTCCGAATGCTCGGATCCCATTTCTTCCATTGCCCATCAGCCATTTGAACGACGACACGCTCCTCACGTGCCTCCAGATCAATTCGCTCAACATTATAATAGACCGCTCCGCTCTCCTGATCGGTGTACACCTTCTCGGCAGAGTATGTACCTGCTGCACCTGCGAGAGACGGCAAACTTAATCCCAAGAGGATCCCCCATGCCCATATTGTTGCTTTCAAGGAATCAACTCCTTTCCTCCATACCTTTTATACGAAATTAGTGAAGTGATACATCTGAATTGTATGCTCAGATAAGTCTACATAAGTATCAACGTGATAGAACCAAAAATGTTTCATTTCATTTCCCCGAAGGGATAACGATACATATGGGACGCAACAGTATGGGGGCTCCCCTTCATTCGTTGCATCATAGATAACAGCACATACAAAAAAACGCCCCTCGCAGTTTGCGAAGAACGTCCTGATCTTCTTATTAACCGATCCATGCAGACCATAGATCGAGTTCTTACCTCTTACATTAGGAACATATAAATTGGTGTGAAAAGAATGGAGGTAATCAGGCCCGCTAACCCCATTGCCAATCCACTGAATGTCCCCTGCTTCTCTGAGTCCGCCAAGCTCTTCGCAGTCCCGAATCCATGCGCAGCCGTCCCCATTGCGATCCCAAGTGGCACTTCGCCGCGAATACCGGTCATCCGCAGGAAGGTTGTACCGAACAATGCACCAACAACCCCTGTGAATACAGTAAATACAGCAGACAGTTCAGGCATAGCACCCAACGACTTGGCAATTTCAACTGCGATTGGAGAACTGACTGATTTCGGCAGCATGCTCAGCATAACTTCCCTCGCCCCGTCTAAACTCATCATGATCGCCGCCACACTCACAATTCCCACGATAGAGCCGCACGTAATGGACAGGCAAATTGCAGCAAATTGCTTTTTGACTAGCTCACGATATTTATAAATAGGAACACCGAGCGCGATTGTCGCTGGCCCAAGAATAAGTGCCAAAATATCTGCCCCGTTTTTGTAATCCTGGAGCGGGATATTGCCAATGACGAGAAAACCGATCAACACCGCCGAGCAAAAGAGGATCGGATGCATCCATTTGAATCGCACATGCAGTACACGGGATAATGCATACACAACGATCGTTGCAGCTATTCCGAACAATGGCTGTTGCGTCCATGATAAAAGGTTCATGCTGCATCTTCCTTTCTTGTCGGCATCTCATTAGCTTCATCCGGTTTCTTCTCCATCTTCGAAGCAACGAAGCCTGTCATCCAGAGAACGACGAGTGTACTACCGATAATTCCAGCAGAAATGCTGAACCAATGTGCACTCAAAACAGGCATAAATGCCATAATACCGACTACATAAGGGATGAAGAACAACAACATATGATCAAGCAGGAATTGAGCGGATTGTTCAACCCACTCCAGCTTCACCCATTTCATGCCAAGTGCAATCAGGAATAGCACCAATCCAAGCACGTTGCCGGGCAGCGGAAGATGAAGCAAATTGTGCAGCCACACACCTGCAATGTTGAAGCCTAATAAAATTGCAAATCCTAGCATAAGGAACCACCTTCTGATGATAAGACTTTGATGAAAATCCGTTCCTATTCTGAAACACCCCTATTGTAACAGAACTATCGAGCATGTCCCACCCGCGAGTACGGTCGAAAAGCAGAGCTGTAAGCGGTTTTTCACAATAAAAAAGGCCTGGAGCAGCCTCCAAGCCTTTTCATGTATTTTCTGTAACTTTCAAAATTTTATCATTTTCGTATGAAATGAATCACACTATCGCTGCAAACGCCGAATAATACGCGTTACCCGCCATACCGTCCAGTTCATATGACGCTGCTTGCGGAAAGCAATATATTGCGGCTCCCACGTAACATCGAATAATGCTAGCCATATTCTTCTATAGTTATTCATTGGATACAGCTCACGGATTCTCCGGAAGATCGCAACAGCAGTTCGTTCTGTCCATAAATAGGGTGAACGATCCGACTCAACATGGGACAATGGAATTAATCCGCTGACAAGCTGCTTGCAATGATGATACTGTCCGATCCATACGATGATATCACGTAGCTGCTGAAGTACTTCATCCTGTTCGGGTTGACATAAGCCGCGGCAAGAACGAATATCACCGATCATTACCGTCCCAGAGGCCTCATCGACTCTCAGCACAACGTATCCAAGCAAGAGATCTCCATCCGTTTCATTAAATAAGCGAACGAGTTGGAGCGTGCAATCCGATACCGTCAGCAATCGTTGAAGCGTCTCGATATACCCTGGTGTCGCAGACTCCCAGCTGCTGGCCGCGTCTATGACTTGCTGAACATGTTCAGCTTCCAACGGGAAGCTGCTTAGCTCATACTGGTGCACCGGCGATGCCATGCTCGGCTCGGTGAATTCATACCGTGCAATTTCCCCTACTTTGAAGAAGTCATTACCATAATCATGAAGCAGCGGCATGCCATCTATGCCTGCTTGATAGAACACAATATCCAGACCAAAGCGATCCGCATGTTCGTACAGGGAATGAAGAGCATCATGTTCTTTCGCTTTCATCCGCTCCAGCTGCGGCATGCCAAGCATAATTACCCGCCGTCCCTTAATAATGAAGGGAAAGCGAATTTTGCCGCTGTTGACTGAGAAGACACGCTTGTCCGCAACATTCTGATACATCCAGCCATTAATGCCTGTCAGAAGCACTTGATCATCGCTACGCCAATCTCTACCTAGCGGCTTCTTCAGATGGCGCTCGAATACAAGTACCCCAATCACGTACATAATAGCCGCTACTAGCAGACCAGTAACTAGCGTTGTTGTAAATTGGCCATAGCTAAGTGTGTAAGTTGCTGCATCCGCAACCTTCTCATGGAATTCTGCCAGCATGTATCCCAGCATCATGTACAGAACCATGAGTAGTGATCCGAATAAGGTTGTGAAGAATATCGTACTCTTCGTTAACGGGAATCGATAACGAGTGAACTGTGAGCGAATAAGGAACAGGAACAGCAGCATCCCGCACAGCCACAACGTATGGCGAATCGTCGTTCCTAGCAGGAACGTCAGCAGCGTACATATCGCTAAGGCTGCCAGTGTCATCACATATGCCCGAATTGTGCGCTCGAAGAGTCCCTTCAATTGCAGCAGGATCAACAGGCTGGCACCAAGTAAGATACCATTCACAATTGGAAATACTTGACCATGGAATAACGGAAGAACGAACATGGATGATTCCCATGATGGCTCGGTGAACGTGTATGTAAATAAAAATATGGAAGTCATAAACAGCAAGATTACGACTGACCAAGCAGACAGCGAATTCCATAACGAGCGCTGTACGAACCACAAGATGCTGCCAGATTCAATATATGAACCTAACGTTGGGTGATCCTCGAACTTCTTCACCGCAACTTCGCCGAACTCGAATGCTGCGAAAATTAAGCCAAGTGTAAACGGGATGAAGTAGTACACGGTTCGGTACAGCAGCAGTGCTGTAAATACTGTACTGTCTGCAACTCCTAATGCTTGCAAACCGATTAAGAACGTAATATCGAATGTTCCGAATCCACCGGGCACCATACTGATAAGGCCGGCTATGGCACTTACCGTAAATACACCGATGACTTCAGCGAAGGAGACGTCTGCCTTCAGCATATGCAAGATAACATAGGCAACTGATCCTGCAGCGAGCCATTCGATGAATGACACAACCGTATATCCGAATGTCAGTTTGGCGTTCGCATTCGCTCTTCCCTTCCAACGTGAGAAGAGTAAGTACACGGGGAAGAACAAAGCCACCCCGACTAGGACAACCCATAGCCATCCTTTGGCGGCGAGCAATTCACTCGCAGGGAACACATGCAGCAGTACTAAGATACCCAATAGGGACAACCCACTAATCATAGAAGGCGCCATCCATGCAATTGCAATCAGCAGCCTGCTGGCATCACCTGTAAATTGACGATACAAAACGGTACGAATTCCTACCCCTGCGATCCCACCAAAGCCGACAATCCCGTTAAAGGTATTCGCGATCCAGGATACTCGAAACGTTTTCCCTATGGTAACAGGAGCTTTAATCGAACGCAGCAGCAGGCGATCATAGAAAAACATGGTCGCAACCGCTAGTCCACCTAGTACTATGAGCCCCGTAAAATACTCACTCGATATTAATCGTATCGCATGGAGCGATTCCCGAAGTGAAAATCTGGATAATTCCTTCTTTCCTTGAATAAAGACGAAAATGATGACCGCTAATGGAAAGGCTATTTTCAGCGTCTGAACAAGCCGCTTATTATGCAATAACGCTTGCAGCTTCGTCTTGATTACATTCATTCAACCCCTCCTCTATTCCCTGATACCATATAGTGTGTAGTGAGGGCAGGTTCGTTATTCGTTTTCCTTCTTATTGTAAACGCATCAGCTGCATTGCTGCAAATATCCTGCTTCAATTGATGAAGGTCTGCAGACGATTGACGGCTTCTTCTTTCTGCTTATCAGATACGTGAGTGTAGACCGTAGTTGTTTGAATGGAGGCATGTCCGAGCATCTCCTGTACGGTTCGTATGTCTGCCCCGCTCTGCAGCAGCATCGTTGCAAAGGAATGGCGCAGCTTATGGCAAGAGTATGATCGCCCTCTTCCTCCTTGCTGCCTTCGCTCTTGATCGATCTTCAGCTTATGAAAGGCTTGTTCAGCAATGTATTGAATATTGCGAATCGACAACCGCTGGCCCTTCTGAGAGATGAAGAAAGCATCCTCACCTTCCCTCCAAGGAGCAAGACGCTCCGCAAGCGCGATGTCCAGCTGAGCAGCAACCGCCGCTGGTAGGGGAATCGTTCTCCACTTCCTCCCCTTGCCCAATACTTCAATGCAATGCCGTTCAGGATAATAATCCGATACGTTCAGACGATGAACCTCACCAACCCGAAGACCCGCATATCCCATCAACATCAGAATTGCAAGATTACGCTCCCGATACTTCCCTTCTGTTCGCACGAGAAGCTGCCGCAGCTGTTCCGGGTTCATATATACCGGTGCACGATTCATCTCTGTCTTCGACTTCTTCACACCGATGGCTGGATTCACATTCGTCAGCTCGAATTCATTCAGTGCTTTATAGAAACTTGTCACCGCACAATGCTTGCGATTGCGCGTCGCATCGCTTACACCTGACGCCTTTACCTTCGCGAGAAACGCCATTACTTGGAACTTGGTCGCTTCTTCGACGGGCTTGCCGTCTAAAGTAAGTAAATACTGACGAACATCTCCCAAATAATTGTTCTTCGTATAAAAGGTATACCCCGCATTATCCATCCACAAACGAAAGGCTTCAAGCGCCTGCCCGTACACGGCATGCAAATCATCTCGTGTCCATTCCATAACGCATTTCTCCCTCGATTATGCTGCCAAAATAGCCTCAAAAAAACTGCGTATAATTGATATTATACGTAGTTTTGGATCTGAGAGGCAAATAAATCTGTCACCAACACTATCCGCATATTTCATAAACTGATGTTTGGTCCATTCGATTTGATCGAATACTTCGGTGGATACATCTAACAGAATCATTCATAAAGATGGAAGGTTTTAAATTGAATGGCTTTGTAAAGGTTATGCAAGGATGGTTGGTGAGAGCGTAAAATATCTTGTGTAAATATATAAATAGCTAAAAAGGAAGACCTTCTCTTGTAGATTGAGCTACCACACTACAATCCATAGAAAGAGGTCTTCCCTATACATCATTTTACATCAGATTTGGTTCAAGCCTAGTCACAAAACAGGATGTGACTGAAGTT
>NZ_MAIS01000285.1:0-651 GCF_001680695.1 Paenibacillus sp. KS1
CCTCTCAAATTTCCTACGCCCGCGACAGATAGGGACCGAACTGTCTCACGACGTTCTGAACCCAGCTCGCGTACCGCTTTAATGGGCGAACAGCCCAACCCTTGGGACCTACTTCAGCCCCAGGATGCGGATGAGCCGACATCGAGGTGCCAAACCTCCCCGTCGATGTGGACTCTTGGGGGAGATAAGCCTGTTATCCCCAGGGTAGCTTTTATCCGTTGAGCGATGGCCCTTCCATGCGGAACCACCGGATCACTAAGCCCGACTTTCGTCCCTGCTCGACTTGTAGGTCTCGCAGTCAAGCTCCCTTATGCCTTTGCACTCTTCGAATGATTTCCAACCATTCTGAGGGAACCTTGGGGCGCCTCCGTTACTCTTTAGGAGGCGACCGCCCCAGTCAAACTACCCACCTGACACTGTCCCCGAACCGGGTCACGGTCCTAGGTTAGAACTCCGATACGAACAGGGTGGTATCCCAACGGCGCCTCCACCTAAGCTGGCGCTCAGGCTTCTCAGGCTCCCACCTATCCTGTACAGTCCGTACCAACGTCCAATATCAAGCTGTAGTAAAGCTCCATGGGGTCTTTCCGTCTTGTCGCGGGTAACCTGCATCTTCACAGGTATTAAAATTTCACCGGATCTCTCGTTGAG
>NZ_MAIS01000368.1:0-266 GCF_001680695.1 Paenibacillus sp. KS1
TTGATTTAGTGCATTTTGATATGGAAAAAATTCTAAAAATGAATCACTCCAAATAACTGTATCTTGTTCTACATTTTTAGCTCTGTTAAGCAATTCTTCGTATGAGTCATAATATTTTTCAAAAATTCTGAGCAGCAAGTCATATTCTTTTTCTATCGCTTTGTACTCTATTTTTTTCATGTAATCACCCTCTCACGCCCTAAGCCTGTATATAATCAAAGATCATGGCCAACCGTCCATAGGGCTGCTAATAGGCAACCCTATGG
>NZ_MAIS01000314.1:0-412 GCF_001680695.1 Paenibacillus sp. KS1
TCTACATACAAAAGCAGGCATTCGACTCTCTCATGCATGGTATGCTGCACAATTTTGGGCTTATTATACGTTCCTCTATTGCATTTATATGATGACCAAGAAAAAACTTTTTTTGCTTTCAATGATTTTCTCTTTATTCATAGCCATTTATATCACGCCATTATTTCACTTTGAAAACCAATTTACAGGATATAATGTATTTGTAGCTGATATTTTCGGAACTTTGATGTTTATCAATTTATGGATGGCAATATCAAGAGTTTTAGTGCAAATAAAAAATAAGTAACGTGAGACAAATAAAAACACCTTCAAGCATGTTCCCATTTCATAAGATTCGGGAGTCAACCTCGGAGATGTTCTTGCGTAGGCAACTTGCCATGTCTTTCTTAACAATTCGATATGCTCATCTCGA
>NZ_MAIS01000151.1:0-7456 GCF_001680695.1 Paenibacillus sp. KS1
CAAATAAATAATAAATGCAGCCGATTGGCTTTGATAGGAGGATGTGTTATCAAAAAGCTTTTACTTAAGAGATTGCCATTGATCTCACTTGGAGTTATAGCTTATATACTGACAAAATACGCGCAGAACCATCAGGATTGGGCAGAAAAATACAGTAGGTCTGTATATCCGATATTGTCAAAAACAGTAGGATTTGTACCTTCTTGGGTCAAATTTTCTGTTAGTGAATGGCTCGTAGTGTTGGTTGTGTTACTTTTGCTATTTTATATAGGTTATTATGTGCGCAAGGTTATCATGAGTAAAGGTGCACGTAGGATGGTAGTTTATCGTGGTACTCTAGGAATAGTTGCAATCTGTAGCGTGATATATTTTTGCTATACTGTTTTGGGTGGAATAAACTATCACAGATATTCTTTTTTGTCCTATACCGAATATCAAGAGGGAAACTACAGCGAGGACGAACTAGTGAAATTGTGTAAGTCACTTGCTGTTGAAATGGAATTGGCAAGGGGAAAGTTAGAGGATACTGCTCTTTTGGCTCAAGTACCAGATAGTTTTAATTATTATGCACAACACGCAGTGCTGTCGATGCAAATGTTATCAAAGAAATATCCTGTTTTGGAGCATTCTTTATATTCAACACCAAAACCAGTGGTGATGTCAAAACTAATGTCGCGTGCAGGGATACACGGTATTTTTGTCCCTTTTACTTTTGAATCCAATATTAATGTTAATGTGCCAGTTTTCTTAGTGTCTGCTACTATGGCACATGAATTGGCACATCAGAGTGGTTTTATGCATGAGGATGAGGCAAATTTTATAGCTTATCTGGCATGTAAGCAGCAGGATGATCCAATGATACTCTACAGTGGTTTTTTTCTAGCGTTTGATTATTCTATATCAGCACTAAAGAAAGTTGATTCAGATCAGGCGTCTGATATAATGTCCAGTCTGTCCAAGGCGGTGCAGCATGATATACAACAAAATGAGCAGTACCGGGATAAGTATGAGGGTGTTATTTCGAGTATTTCAAGAATTGTAAATGACTTATATCTGAAGGCGAATAATCAGACAGACGGTTTGAATAGCTATAGTGGTATGGTAAATTTGTTGCTAGCAGAGCAGCGAGGAATAGAGAAGTATCATTAAATAAAGTATAGATATTATTAGGAGTGAAATAAACAAAATAAAAGTATTTCCCATTCCATATGCTGGAGCGTCGGTAAATGTATATTGTGAATGGAAAAAACTACTGCCGGATAGATATGAAGATCGATAAAGATGTAATTTATCAATAAGTGTGATAAGATCGTTCTGGGAATTCCGTCCAATAATATATTTTAGGAGGTTTAAAATGAAGAAAAAGCAGGTCATTGTTGTATCACTTGTTTTTGCTCTTGCCTCTTTGTTAGTTGGGGGAGCATTTGCTAGTGGGAAAATCTCAATTGTTGTAAACGGTCGAACAGTACCTACTGACGTTTCGCCTCGCAATGTTGATGGAAGAGTCATGGTTCCTATTAGTACGATTTCTAAGGCATTAGGTGCTGATGTTACTTGGGATTCTAAAAAACAAACAGTAATTATTAATCAGAAAAGCGGAACTTCGGTTTCTACTCCTGATCTATGGAATGAAAAATTAAATCTGACCGGGGGACAATGGGCAGACATCGTATCTTTAATTAATAAGTATTTCGTTACATATGATTCTAGGGATGAAGAAGCTTGGAAAAAAACAATAGCCTCTAGTTACTTGAATAACGGGTCAATCGAACTACCAGGAGGAGGAGTATATCCTTCCATTTTAGAGTTGAAAATAGTAGATGCTAAAAAAATAGTAGATGCTAAAAGAAAAGGGGAAGGTAGGAGCGATGGAGACCAATACAAAGTACGTGTAAAAATAGTTCATTATATGAACTTATCCACACCATTTGTGGCTGAATGGGACTTTGATGTAGCTCCATATATGAGCAAGGGATACCTGATAGATTATGCAAACATAATCAGTGATACCCAAGTAAAGAATTACACCGTTTTCCCTGGTTTAACATTCCAAGATGTTTCTGAATAAATATTATATTTATGATATGTAATGAACCCCATAGCTTATCGGAGAATGTCCTATAAGCTATGGGGTTTCCTTTATTTCAGCGTACTTTCGCTAGTTATTTCTTACAGATTTGGAGCATTTCGTCGCACCTGTACAAACTAAAGGTTGTGAATCACCTATAGTTCCGCAGGAGAAGATATCGCCAAAAGTCAGACGATCCCTCCGAAGTGATGAACCAATGGATGAACAGTCCGGGATGGCGTGCCACCATCCATATACAAAAGAGCTACCATATATCAATATCTAGTTAAGTTAATTTCAGGATGTTGCTGCTGAATTTCGTTCATTTTATTATCGGTGATTCCCTTTAAATTTTTATCAAAGAAGCTCAGTGACAATTCGTTAATCAATTGAAAAATCGCGGGTACATCAGCTCCTGGTTCATTAATGATCGACGAAACGGCTGCTAAGTCAGTGAAACTGCCATGATTCGTTTTAGGAATTATCACAGTATACACGCCAGGTTTTTCAATGGTTTGATTTCTCAGGTAGGCCTCCACAAACAATTCATCCCGATTTCCTGGTTCCCGGCCAATTGCCTCTTTCATGAACCTAATCGAAGCCTCGGCATTCATCAGCATAAACGGCTTTCCAGGGCCATCTTTCGGCATAGGGTCACCATACAATCCGCCATCCATATCAATGGCAGCTTTGATTCTATCATCCTTTACCAACATTTGAGCTGAAGTGGCACCACCAAAAGAATGACCTAACATACCTATATGGTCATAATCTATTAACTTAGCGATCGGCTTAAATTTATCGTCAAAATCAGCTTTGGTTACTTCATCTAGCACAAATGCGGCATCCTGCTCCCAAAGTTTAATCCGATTGTTTAAAAAAGTGATTGTATTTTCAATAGGTGTAAAATCAACCCGATCTCCATCCGGGAAGACGGTTGTTGCCGCATCGCCTGTAAAGTTAAGAGCAACGATTACATAACCGTGACTTGCCAACTCCTCCAACTGAAAGGTGTTTTGTTGACTATATAGGCTCATACCATGTGCAAACAATAACAGTGGGAATTTCTTTGTTGCTTGTAAGGGTGTGGCGTCTGTAAACGAATGCGTTTCGGTCAATCCCAAATGAGTGGTTGCGATATAAGGGAATCCCTGTGTAGCTGATATTTGTTTAGTTAATGCATCAATATTCTTATTATAAGGAGCAGGAGAGCCTGCCCCTTTTTCGGCTGGATAATAAACCTGTACCATCAATTCACGATATACTTGACTATTTGGAACAACAAATTCTTTTCGATTCTGATCAACAAGATGAAAGGCTTGCGTACCTACCGCATATTCTCCCGTAGGCTTTGGAAATGTGAGCAGGGGAAAAATCGTCGGTAAAGAAATCATGGCAGCCGCCGCGGCAACAATACCTGCCCCTTTTAAAATTCTCACTCCTCTTTTTTTTGATACATTCGTGTTGCGTGGTTTGATAAAAACCTGCAGGGTCAAAAGCACTGTTACGATATAAGCTGGTATCAAGCGCCAGTTGACCCCGACTGCAAGGTTAGTTGCAAATAAGGCTATATAAGTTACCGATAAAATGATGACATTATACTTGGTAACACCACGCTGCTTAAAAAGCAACAAGATGCTTGATACGATCAGTAGAGCTACAAAAATAAACTCTAAGTTTCTCATCATAGAACCTCCATTTTATATACATACATTTGAATGTATGTGGGTAAATTTTTTTACATTCATTTGAATGTAAAATGAAAAAATAATAAACTACATTGAGTAGTTTATTGTTCCTGTACGTTATCAAACAACTCCAGAAAAACATTTTTCAATTCTTCATTGACTATTGGCATGCCAATTCTTTCAAACATTAGGGCGATATGCTCAATTTTCTGAACAAATTCCTCGCGGCTGACATGAAAGATTCCTGGATTCATCCAGATATCAAAAAGCATTGTAAAAATTTCTGCTGTTTGCTTTGGATACGCAACTTGGATCGAACCGTCTTTATTACCTTCTTCAATGACTT
Source organism: Paenibacillus sp. KS1 (assembly GCF_001680695.1). Taxonomy (NCBI): domain Bacteria; kingdom Bacillati; phylum Bacillota; class Bacilli; order Caryophanales; family Paenibacillaceae; genus Paenibacillus; species Paenibacillus sp. KS1. Next base: position 4,103 of record NZ_MAIS01000151.1, read on the forward strand.
TGTGAATGCCTGGCGCAACAACTCTCATACCTTCTGTAATCCGACTAAAAACAAACTCAGCTGAAATCATTTCGCGAGAAATGGTCGATTGGTCACCGTTTTTTATACTTTGTAGAATCGAATATTTGATTCCTTGTCTTAAACGATCTAAGGCATTTAAGTTTTCTAAATCATCAATATTATTAAAAACATCTTGCTGGATCATCATCTCTTTGGTAACGGACTGAATGATGTCTGAGATTGATTTGAAATGATGATAGAAAGCACCTCGAGTAATGTCTCCTACATCATCTACAATATCCTGAATCGTTACATTGTTCCAACCTTTAAGCGTAAATAGTCTAACTGCAGATTCCATAATTCTTTTTCGTGTAATTTCCGGAAATTTATTTCTGGCCATTTTATTTCTCCTACACATACATTTAAATGTATCTAAATGATAAGCGAAGCCATCAGCTATGTCAACTTGGGCCCTATAGAGAACCAAACACGCCAATATGGCATGTACAACAGGCACATAGTGGGAGCTCATCTCCTCAGACGCGATAATCATTTGTGACCTAAGGCGAATCACGCGGATACAGTGAAAGGCGCCGAGAAATCGGCACTTTTTCTTTATGATCAACTTTCAATTGTGTAAAGATAAAGAAGAAGATTTCGTCCAAACGGATAAACCCTTTAATGAATATGATATTACAGGATGAAGACTCTTTTCTTAATATCTAAATTTATTAAAGGGAGAGTATGTATGATTCGTAAATATTCGACTGGGCCGCTAAATAATCTAACGGAGAAAGACAAGATTGTATCTAAAGATATTGCTGTGAACTCGCTAAACCAGCATCAACATAGAAATGCTAGAGTAAGAATCAAAGTGTTTGCATTAAACGGAAAGAAGAAATTGATTCATAACGTTGTATTTACTGTGAAACCGAATGCATCCACATTCAATAGCTTTTTTGTGGGAAATACGAAACAGTATGAAGTTCAATTTATTACAAATCAATCGAAAGTTCAATTTGCATCGTTTGGGATTAGTCCGAAAGATCGTTATGTTGCCGCACATCGAGTAATTAATAGTGAATTAACAAGAATCTTATGAGGATGACTTCTCATAATTTCTATTGATCTAGGTGCTATCTTGAAAAGATTCGTTCGCTAAGCCAGTCATTGTTCTTCGCTCAATTTAAACGCCTAAGTGGGGTTTCCAATCTTAGGCGTTGTTCTTTATGTCGGACACATTTCTCCACTTCCTTCAGATAAATTTCAATTTCAACAGTTTACTGCTAATGTCGCTATTGATTCGAAGCAGTATATTCGGGCCCGAAACTGAGCCAATCCACCTGACAAGGTGGATTTTTTGGTTTTCATCAGAGCACGTTTGTCATCCCAAACATATTATTTATAGATGAACGTCATCAGATGAGGCTTTAAGCAGTACAATTCTGCATGAAATCGGAGTTGAAAAAATGGATAGAAAAAAAACAAAATTGACCGCGAAAATCATAAAGCCAGAGGATGCAAGGTATGATGAGAAGCGCGGGAACGCAGACAAAGCTATTCGAAGGGCGAAATATTGGGGTTTTCCAGTTCGAATGAGGAATTCAGGGATTTATCGAGGCAAAGGGGTACCTGAAAAAAACAATAAAATTTTTTTCAATAATGAGAAGAATCCCGTAAAGAAAGTATATCAAGATGATCACAGCATACTTAATCATCCGATTGGACCGAGTGCCAACCGATTAATTGGTCAGGGGACAAAAGTTTATGCCAAAGGGAGTATTACTGATGTTCCGGGTATCCTAGTGGGGCACGCAGAGGATAGAAGCGGTCGTACTGGTTGCACGGTTATTTTGTACCCTGAAGGTGCAGTTCCCGGCGTGGATGTCAGAGGCGGTTATCCGGGTACGGAACAGACAGATGCGATTAAACCCGGAACTTCAACAGACCTTATACAGGGGGTTCTTCTTACGGGCGGAAGCAACTTCGGTCTTGCGGCAACAGCAGGTGTCGTGAACTGGCTTGCAGAGCATGGGTACGGTACCCCGACAGATGTTGGACCGCTCCCTACTGTGCCTGCGGCTGTTATTTTTGACCTTTATTATGCGAAAGGCTCCCGCAGGCCTGATGCACAGTTGGGCTACAAGGCAGCACAAGCTGCGAAGTCCGGTGCCGTGGCGCAGGGCAGTGTTGGTGCTGGAGCGGGTGCGACGGTAGGGAAAATCTACGGTACGCCGATGAAGGGCGGAGTTGGAACCGCCTCTTGGCAAATCCCGGGCGGTCCTATAGTAGCCGCTATTGTAGTCGTCAATGCCCTTGGAGATATTTGGAATAATGATCATATCATAGCCGGGGCGCTCGAGCCTGATGGTAAATTCGTTAACCAAACTCGGGCAATTCTTGAAGGAATACCACCAATGCCGATCTCGACCCGGAGCAGAAGCACAACCATCGCTGTCATCGCAACCACTGCAAAACTAGACAAAGCCGAGGCAGGGAGGGTTGCGACACTCGCCCATGACGGAATGGCGCGGGCGATTTCACCGGTGCATATTCAGGGTGACGGGGACACTGTATTCTGCATAGCTACCGGAACCGATAATAGCGGGCTTATTGGTAATGCTGCCGTAACCGCAGTCGGCACCGTAGCAGCGGTGGTGCTTGAGCAGGCTATCGTCAGAGGAGTAAAGGCAGCCCAAGCAGAAAATTAACATCAACAAAGTAAGAAGTGAAATGAGGTTCCGATCACTTCCAAACTGTTCGTTCAAACAGCAAAAATGGGATGAGGACAAGATCCTCAACCCATTTTGTCAACAACCCCTTCTAGACATGGGACTATTTACGTGAAATTCCTATCACTCTTATCTATTAGTGCAACATTTAGGGGATTCCATGTGATTCAAGTTAACTACTTATTCTGATTAAGTTGAGCTCGCAACACGTCTTGACCTGTTGCAATGGCACCGTCCCTAAGGGCAGTTACGATTCTCCCCAAAACAATATCAACGGGTTGGTTTTCGTCATTTACTGCATCTAGAAGATGTTTGCCGAAGTTGTTAGCGCCGCTTTTTAAAGCAGAGTCAAGGAAACCCTTGAAAAATTCTTTGTGTTTATCAGACATGTATCTCACCCCCTTCCGATAATACGGGTATCCCCCTGAAGTATAGTCTGATGGAAATTCGACTTACTGCTAGCGTCGACCAACTAACATCAGGAGTGGTTTAGAAGGAGAGATGTTTCTCTTCTTTTTCTAAGGCCATTTCTTGCACCAGCTATTTGGCTTTTTCTTTTGCACGTCTTTTTGCACGATCCTTTGCACGATCCTTCGCACGTTCTTTCGCACGTTCTTTCGCA